>VBKI01000034.1 GCA_005879535.1 Deltaproteobacteria bacterium
CCAGCCGATCGCGCGTGCGGCGGATGCGGCGGTCGACCCCTTTATCGTTGTCGAACATGTCGCCCGCTTTCGTCCCGAAACGTTCGTCCCGCAGCGACTGCCCGGGCGCTAGTCTCGCAGGCATGAGCGACGAAAGAAAGGGTGGACTCGCGCTGATCTTCGCGAACGTGGCAGGGGTCCTCACGATGGCGCTGCACCCGGTGCCGCATCAAATGGGCGACCCGCACGTCCGCATCCTCAACGTGGCGGTGCATGCGCTGGCGATGCTGGCTGCACCGGTCGCGCTGGTGGGAGGGATCGCGCTCGCGCGCCGGACCGGGTCGCTGTCCGCGGTCGTGTTTCAGGCATTCGCACTCGTCGCGGCAGTCCTCGCGACCGCGATGAGCGGACTCGTGATCTCATCGCTCTTGCAGCAGTCGGCATCGCGCGAATTGCTCATGGTGAGTCGCGCGCTGAACCAGGCGTTCTCGCGCAT
This sequence comes from Deltaproteobacteria bacterium, assembly GCA_005879535.1. Classification (NCBI taxonomy): domain Bacteria; kingdom Pseudomonadati; phylum Myxococcota; class Myxococcia; species Deltaproteobacteria bacterium. The sequence continues at coordinate 476 of VBKI01000034.1, forward strand.
GTTCGCCGTCGCGACGTCGGTGGCGCTCGTCCTCTGGTCGATCTCGGGGTGGCGCGGACATTCGCTGCCGCGCGCCCTTGCGATCTACGGCGTAGCGTGCGGCGTGGTCTCCGCGCTTTTCGTCTTCTCGGGCGCCCCGCTCGATGTCCATCGATTCGGCGCGCTGGTGCTGGGGCAGTCGATCTTCTTCGTCTGGGCCGGGACGACGCTCCTCTTGACGGCACCGGACCGGGCCTGAGCCTCCGCAGGAGAGAGTGGCGCGGGGGTAGCCCTTGACGCGAGACGTCCGCATCCACGGTTGCGCCCCTGCCAGTCGGTGACGGCAGCATTGCGTCGAGTGTACCCGCAAATGTGTAACCCTTACCGCCCGTACTGCAATCGGGGTCCGAGATGCTGGTGAACTTCAGCGCAATGCTGCCGACTTGGTTGCTGTCAGATGCAGTCTCCGGCGTCGGCGCAAAACCGTCCCCGCATGCAACACTGGTCGGGTCGGCAGTAATGCCCATTGCACAAACGACTCGCCTGGTAGCTCGAATTTGAGGGTACGGCTGCGCTTTCATCCTTACATGAGGGGTCCTGGTCCTGCGCAGGCGCTAGTTGCGTCATATTCCCCAGACGATCGGTATTGGAATCTGCCGTTCCGCCCCATACCATGCCAATGCCTATCACCATCACGACCAACGCGATTGTCCTCATCATCGCATCCTCCACTCGTTTCACTCACTGCGTCTCTTACGAAGCAAACCGGCGCCGTTCATCTCCCACCAGGAGGTGTCCGCTCCACGAAAATTGTCGCGCACTGGTGTTCACCGGCCCAACCTGCTGCACGCCGACAATTCCGCGACGACCGCACCCACCCAGGTGTTGACGCCTTGCGGCAGCATATACGGCTGATCGATTTCGGCGCGCGGGTAGCGGGTCAGCGCCTCGCGGGCGGCACACGCGGAAAGCAGGATCGCCAGGCGGCCGCGGCAGCAGATTGGTCGGGAAGACACGGTAGTGCCGAGGCGCGCCTATGGAGTCGCCACCAAGGTACCTCCTACAGCAGACGTCTCGGTACCCTGAAGTTGCCATCGGCGATTACGACGTGGCGACCTGGCCAATCTTCTTGACGTACTCGACCAGCGGCATCCCGAAGAAATCACCGACGTTGCCCGAGGGGCGAAATCCATTCCTCTCGTAGAACCGGATCGCGCGCCTGAGCGGCTCGGTGGTGTCGAGCGTGACGCGGCGGCAGCCGTGGCGGCGCAGCTCGTCCAGCGCCGCGTCGAGCAGCCGCTGGGCGGTGCCGGTGCCCTGCCAGAGCGGATAGACCGCCATGCCGCGAAGGTGTCCCTCACCCCCTGCCATCGCCTGGCATCCGATGGTCCCGACGATCTCCCCTGCGTCGGTCGCTGCCACCAGCACGGTCATGGCGGCGAGCCGCTGGTGGATGGTCGCAGGCCCTAGGACGGTGTCGGCGTATCCGGACGGCGTGTAGCAGTTGCGGTAAGGCGCGAATGCCATGGCAAGGCAATCGAGGATGCCTTGCGCATCGGCGGCAGTCGCGCTGCGAATCGCGGTCCCCATCGCTCAGACCTCGCGCCGTGCCCGAGCAATGATTTCCATCAGCGCCATCCCAATTTGGAAGGCTAGGTCCACGGCCGTCACCCGAACAGGCTCAGTCGACGCACGGTGTGATGAATACAGTCCATGCTGAGGCGGGTGGCGCTAATCTGCAGTGCAAAACGAGGCAATGGCACTCGCCTCTAAACTTCGGGTGCGGCTAGCATAGGCCCTGGGCCGGCTCGGTTGCGTCCGCCCCAACAGCTGCGGCGCCGACCGATAGCCTTCAAGCGTTGCCTAATCCGATCGCACTGCGCGGCTCAGCCCGGAAGCCCTTCACGAGCAGCCAGACCGCTACGATCAGTTGACACAAGCCGAGTGGCGCAAGCATTGGAAAGACGACGTCGCGATGAAAGAAAGGCAGGGCGACCGCAATCACCTGTAGCAGGGCGGCGACGATACCGAAGCCGCCGAGAATGCGCGGGATCACGCGCAGCCGGTACACTGCGGCGTAGAATACGAAGATCGCGAGCCCGTCGGTCATTCGCGCCATGTAATGCACCCAATTGCGGGCGGAAGATACGACGACCCGGACTGTCTCGAGCTGTGCCCGTTCGGCGGCACTCGCCTTGGCATATGCCTCGCTGACGGTCACCATGGACATCACGCTTGCGTTCTCGACCACCGCGAGGGCCAGGATCACCGCGGCCAAGGCGAGGAGCCAGAGCGCCCGCGCCGGAGCCCGTTCGTAGAACACAGGGAAGGCCGTCACGGCGATGCCGACCCACAGCGCCTCGATGAGAAGTCCGACGAGCGCGCCCAGCGCGATCGCGTGCGAGTGGGGAGCGGCATTGGGAAGGAAACCTGGCGCACCGAAAAGCGGCGCCTCCAGCACGAAATTCACCAGAAAGCCGCCGATCATCTGTATGACGATCAGAACACCGATGACTCGACCGGCTCGGCTAAGCGCATCCACCATCAGACCCTCCTGCCGGCAGGCAACCAAGGTCGCCCTGACCCACCGGATCCTACGCAGCACAGCGCTGCTTGTTCCAAGGAGCACCCCATAGACGAGCTGCCGCAGGTCGATTCCGAAGGCCTGGGCCTCGTCGATTACAACCAGCAGGAACTTCTGCCGAGCAGCTTCTGCCGCTCGTCCTCATTGGAGTCGGCGCCCACCAGATAGATCACTGAGCCGTTCGGGAACCGCACGGAGAGCTCCGTCTCGTTGAAGCGAGGCTTCAGCGGGTGCGCTCGGGCCAGCGCACAGGCGGGTGACCACAAACTGTCGCGGCGCATATGATTCCTGCGTGGGTTTCTTGGCTCTGGTCAAGGCGCTCGTGGCAACGACGGCAACCTCGACGGCGCTCGGCACGGCCACCCGAGCAACTTGCGCGACCATGGTGCCGGACCTCGACGTCATCGCGTTCCGCTTCGGCATTCCTTACGCCGCGCCGTTCGGCCACCCGCTACAGCGGCACGTGCCTTATCGTCTCTCGCGGGCAGACTGGGCCAAGCAGGTCAGCTCGTCCCCTTCGGATGGGTCGTGATCTCGCAACCTTGATGTTGGTGACTCGATGAAATCGAAGACGAAGCTCACGCCATCGATGACTCTGAAGGAGTTCGAAAACGGCTACTGGCTCGCGACCGAACTCAAGGAGTTCGCCGACGACATCGGTGTCCCTTCAGTTGGCAAGCTGCGTAAGGACGAACTCGAAAGGGCCATCAAACTTTTTCTCGAGACCGGTGAGGTGACGAGGCCGACAATGAGAACCCTCTCCTCGTCGGGGCTCAAGGACGTTGAGCGAGGCCTCCGCCTCGACCTTCCGGTCGTGTTCTACACGAATGACGAGACGAAGGATTTCCTGGAGCACGAAGCACGAAAACTGGCGCCCGGTTTCAAGCGGAGATCCGGCGTCCGTTACCGGCTCAATCGCTGGCGGGAAGAACAAATCCCGAAGGGCAAAAAGATCACGTACGGAGACCTCGTCGCCGAGTACGTGCGCCTCAATCAGACGGAGGGCGCTTTCGCTCGAATCCCGCACGGTAGGTACATCAACTTCATGAGCGATTTCTTGGCAGCGGAGAAAGATGCTACCCGGCACGATGCCGTGAAGGCGTGGCACGAGCTCAAGACCATGGACGTTCCTAAAGATTACTACTCGTGGTCCAAAGCACGGTCATCGAGACGTCGATAGCGGAGGGCGGCGCCCAGTTCGAGCGGATCTGGGGGCGAGTGCTCCTGAACAACGCGAAAGACTCGTCCCCGTGCCAGACGAAGCGCGCCATCTCACACAGCAGCCGGCGCAAATCTTGCGCGGAGCATGCAGGGGGTCTGCGTGCGCATCGCCAAAGCCCTCAACGCGCTCGAAGACTGTCCGAAAACGCTGCCCGCGATCAGTACCTGGCCACTGGCGAGCACGGTGGCAGTGCGCTGCCCGCGGCTGCCGATCGAATCCAGCGAGCCCGAAGCCGGAAGCTGCGGTTGCGGAGCCGCGTTGGAGGCGGCGAGCATCGCGACGATTGCGGGGGCAGGCCTCATTCGCGGGCTCCAAGCCGGTTTTCCTGACCGGGTTCGGCGGCGCGGCGGCCGCGGCACGCGTCCTTGATCGCTTGCCAGTCCTGGTGCGGGATCGCCCCGGGTGACCTCTCAACGGCGGCGTCCGCGTCCAGCAGCGCCTTTTTCCGCGCAGCGCTTGCCGGATGCGTGGAAAGCCATTCCGGAACCACGTCGGTGCTCCGCTCGATGCGGGCAAAAAAGTCCGACAGGCCGCGGCTCGAGAGATTGGCGTGCTGCAGGCGGCGGAGCGCGCCTTCGTCGGCCTCCTTCTCCGCGTCGCGCGAGAAGCGCCGCGAGGCAATCTCCAGCGTCGTCGAAGGGTCGATGGCCATCAGCCCTGCGAAATCGCCAGCCGTGAGTTGCCACCCCGTGGTCAGGATGACGCTGCGCACGACCTGCGCCATGACGTGTCGCCGGGCCACGTGCTCGAGCTCGTGCCCGAGGACCCCCGCAAGCTCCTCGGGCCGTTGCGCCTCCTCCACCAAGCCGCGAGTCACGACGATGCTTCCGCCTGGGAAGGTGAAGGCATTCACCATCGTCAGGTCGACGATCTCGAACCGCGCGCCGGCAAACTCGGGATCGCCCGCGAGTCGCAGGGACCCGGCGAGGGCGAGGAGCGCGCGGCGGGAGCCGGCGCTCCGGCAGTAGCGGTTCTCCAGGAGCTTGTGAACGGGGAAAGCCAGCTGTTCCTCGATCGACAGCGGCACGCGGCGCGCGATGCCCGCCGACATCGTTGGCAGCAGCGCGAGGAAGAGCGCGATCGCTCCCGCGACGGTCGCGGCATAGAACGCGCCGCGCAGCAGCAAGCTCCGGGCCGCGGGCGAGCGAGGAGTGGCACCGGCGGCCACCAGGACGTCGCGCAGCTCGGGGTCGGATGAGGAGAGCAGCGCGCCAGGGTGCGCAGGATGCGTGAGGTGCAGGACGCCGCCGGGGAGCGGTTCGACTTGCAATCCCGCGAGGGTCCACGGTTCGGGCTCGCCCTGGCTCTCCGATTGGATCAGCAATCGATCCGGCAGGGCAGTCACCTGGACAGCCTGGGCGCGGCCGCTGGAGCCATCCATCAGCTCGGCGCGGAGGGCGCCCATCAAAGCGCCAGGTCGACGCCGAGGTCGTGCGCGAGGGCGTCGGAGGCAGCATTCCCCGCGCTGGAGCGCTGCGCGACGAGCGCGAAGTCCACTTCGCCGACGAAGGTGATCCGGTCGAGCATTTTGCGCATGGACCACACCACGATCCAGGGAAAGGCAATGCCGAGCGTGAGCGCGGTTCCCAGCACGGAGCCGACCAGGATCGCGAACATATCCCCGGCGGTCAGATCGCTCCTTCCCCGCGCGCCCATGAAGGACGTATGGGAGAGGACGAAGCGATTCATCTCGGCAGCGTACCAGAAGTAGTAGATGCCGAGCGTGAGCACCGAGAACAGGAAGCCTTTGAATCCGATCCAGAACGCGTCGGCATTGCTGCCGTCGTAGGAGAACCGCTCGGTGCCGAACCGGGTATTGTTCAAGAGGATGCCGCGCAGCCGATTGAGCCAGGCAGGCGCATAGATTCCCAGCGTCAGCAGCGTCAGCAGGTAGCCCCCGATGAACGCCTTGGCATACGGGCCTGCTCCGCGCTCGAGGCCGAAGTGGAGGCCGCGCCACCGGGTTCGGCTGAGCAGGTAGGCGCGCGACCAGTAGACGGCGAACGGAATGAGTCCGAGGACCGCAACCGACAGCATGATCTGGAGGATCACTCGGGAACCCGGAATAATGAGATTCGCAATCACCGGAAGCGCGAGGAACGCGACGTACACGGCAAGGACTTTCAGGTAGCCTTTGAACAGCTCGAGCCCGGTGCCGGTGAACACGAGCCGTTGCCCTGCGATCTCCGTGCTGCTCCACATGTACTTGCGGCGTTCGGCCCTGGCCCACGCCGCGTAGACGCCGAGCGTGATCACGGTGAGGAAGAGGTTCTTGAGAATCAGCAGGAACAAGCTGGTTCCGTCACCGTGGAACTGCAGGTGGTGGACGGGCGGCTGGTAGACGGGTGAAGTGTCGGTGAAGGCAAAGGAGTCCTGCATTCGATTCTCCGAGGGAGGGCGCCCGGCGCCGGAGGAGGACCATCTTAATCGGTCAGCACCCCCAAGCGTAAGCCTGCTTCAAGGTTGATGTCGATCCTCTCCTTTTGATTGCATTGCTCCCATCACCCGCCGCGACTTCTCGGGAGGGCGCGGCTCCATAGCTCCGGAACGACTGCGAGCGTAGAAACCCTGCAGGAGTTGAATCTGCTCGGCCGATATTATCGGGCCTCGCAGGCCGAGCGGTCGCCAAGGTCGCAAGCTCTCTTCCGAAGCTCTCCCGCGCGCGTTGGATCGTCGTTGTCTATCGCACGCGCGAGCGTATGGCAGGCTTTTGCATCGCCACCGTCACACAAGGCCGACAGTAGCTCGCCGATTGTCTCTGGCTTCGCGCGCTCCGCGTTGAGGGGTGCAGGACCGCGCTGCAGCACGCCGACACCTTGGTAGCTGAACCTGCTCGATGGGTTCGTGAGCGGCAGATTGGTGTTGTTGACCATGCGCAGCCAGCGCACGAGAGCGCGGTCCGCATCGATGACCGTCAACGTGATGACCCAGCTTTCGTACCAGATACCATCGCTGTCGCGGTCACTGTCGATCGCAGCGATGACCGCGTTCGGGCCAGCGCACCGCAACGAGAAGCGGCCCGGCTTGTCCTCCATCCAGGTCCCTTGTTCCTTCGAAAATACCTTCGCCGCCGAGTCCATGAGCACGAGACGCAGGTCGAGTGTGTCTGCTCGGGGAGGTCCGCCGATACCATTTCCTTCGATCGCAAACGAACCGCTCCAGGTTCCCTGCACGCCGCAGGAATCGCCGGTCGACGCAGGACCCGAATGTCGCGCCGAAGCGCATGAAAAGAGGAGAACAAGTACGAGAAACGGTGCAAAGCCGCGACGCATCCAAGGGAGGCTACCTGAAAGTTCACCCCGCCGACCTATTCGGATACGGCGGCGGCGACGAATAGAATCCTGTTCCGCGAGGGCTACCAGGACGGTCTAGTAGTCGGGCACTCCTGACGCCGGTGCTGCCGGCATGGGCAGGGGGAGTGTCCGTGGAGTGTCGCCGTGAACGCGAGCCCCACCACGCTGAGGGAGGAAATGGGACACGTGGACGAAGCCGGGCCGCGCAGGCACCGCAGGCTGCATCTCGCCTACTTGATCCTGGTCGGGATCACGGCCGTTGCCGCGATCGCGTTGCTTGCGTTGCTTGCGCACAGCCGTTAGTCGGCGGTGACGGCTACCAGGAAACCGCCTCCGCAAGCCGAGGGCGCGACAATAACCGAGGCGGACCCCCAGCGCGAAGCCAGGCTCTCTCATGCCGTGCGCCGCCAAGGGCGAGCCGATCGGGGTTGACCACGCCTTCAAAGACCGTCAGTGCACCACCGCGTTCTTGCGTGTTCGCGCCCACGGCACCAGCACGATAGCTGGGGGCGCTTTCGCGTCCCCAGCCGATCTCGCCGTACTTCTTTGAAGTTTGTTTGGTCGGGGAGACAGGATTTGAACCTGCGACCCCCTGGTCCCGAACGGGCACAAGAGGAATCCCACGGCGTGGCCTCGGCTAGCACGCCGGCGCAACCTCTGGAAAGTACGGGTGAGGGAAAAGCACCGACTTCGGATACCGTAGCAGAGCGCGGACCCGTTGAGACGCCGTTTGGTGCGCCGGTGGTGCGCGAGTTGCCGGCGGATTCTTGACGTATTGGCGCACCTGGTCGCGCAGCCGGGCGTGGGCGGTCGCACAGCCCCCGGGGGGCACTGAGGTCGGCAACCCATCACGCTGGGGAAGTTCACCTCGCGTCAACTCTCCCAGCGGCAGGCCGATCCCGAACAAAAGGCGCAGGCGGGAGTTCGCCACGCGCACCGCGGTGAGGAAGTCCGGGAGACGGCGCATGCCGCCTCGATAGCATCCGCGCGCTCCCGGATCTGACGAGATGCGGCTACTGCTTTGTCGCGGTGAAGCTGCCAGTCGTCCCGGATGTCGGATAGGCCGTCCCGGAGCCATCGCGCAGCGTCTGGCTGACCGTGGCCGAGCCGGTGATCGTGGTGCCGGAGCGCGTGCCGGTGAACGTCATGCTGAAGTTTCCCCCCGAGCTGCTCAGCGACGCCGTGAAGCTAGCATCGCTACCGCTGATGTTGCCGGTCCCGCTAGTGTCGAATGGCAGCGCCGTGCAAGTGTCGTAAGGAGGAGTGTACACGGTGACGATGCCGATGTGCGCGGTGGTGCTTCCGGTCCCGCTCATGGTGCCATTCAAGTTCTCGACGACGTTCAACGTCATCACGCCCGACGCGGAGATGGCGTACCGACAGCCGATACTGTCGGTGACGGTGCCAAGCGAGGCGCTCCAGGTATTGCTGACGAACGTCTCCGACAGATCGAAGGTGGCGGTCACCGTGCTGTCGGCGTTCATCACCAGATCGCAGGGGCTGTTGGACGGGACTCCAGCGCACGCGCCGCCCCAGGCACTGAAGATCGAACCGGAGTTGGCGGTGGCGGTGATCTGGATGCTCGTACCCGGCACGAAGTTTGGGCTGCCCGGAGGATTGGCGAACACCGCTCCGTTGCCATTGCCCTGCTTCTGGATGGTCAACGTCACCTCGTTCGGCTGGACGGTGATGTCGACCGTGGCCGACTTCCCGCCGCACGTCGCGGTGATGATCGCGACCCCGACGGAAAGCGCTGCCACCGCTCCGCTGGTCGCGTCGATCGCGGCCACTCCCGGACTGTTGGAGGTGAACGCACAGACGACGCCCTGTACGGTGATGCCGTGCGCGTCGACCGGCGTAGCGCCGACATGAGTGGTTTCGCCCACGCGCGGATTCGTGTTCGTTGACTGCAATTGGACCGCGGCCACGCCGCTGTTGCTGCCGCCGCCGCAAGCTGCCAGCGCGGCGAGAAGTCCGACGAGCACGTTCGACGAATGGCGAATGGTTTTCATCGCATTTTCTCCGGGCGGTTTCCGCCCGGGCCAGAACCGCCTCCCGAACTTTCGTTGCCGCGCATTTGAAAAATGCTAAGACGCTTTACGGGAAGGTCTGCAAGCCACGCAGGTGTGTCATGGTGCGTGCCGTTTGCGTAGTGTCCGCCATCGAGTGCGCGAGCTGCTCGATCGCGCGCGCCGGCCGCGCCTGTTTCCGGATCCATCGGCGAGAGCGGGAAGCCCCCCGCAACGTCGGCGTCGGCCGGTCACCTGCGAGCGGGAGACAGGCAGATCGCACAGCCACGGAGACCGTCCCGTCGGAGCCGCAGGGAAAGCCGGAGGAATCGATCGAGCGATCATCGAGCAGATGTTCGAGCTGCCGTTCGCGGCGCACCTCGGAGTGCTGCGGACCATCGCACCTAAGATCTCGCCTGCGCGCGAGGCGAGGAGCGCATTACGGCGCGCGAACCACGATTCCTACGCACTGGCCTCTGGCGCGCACCCGGAAGCCAGGTCGCGCAAGCGGTGCACTGACGTCGCTGCCCTGCCGTAGGCCGGGCGGGCTTAACCTTGCCCGGCTCTCTCTTGCCGTCGCGCGTCGGCCGCGTATTTTTGCGGCGACGCACCGCACCAAATCACCCGAAGGTGAGACCGCCGCTGGCGGACGAGCGGGTCTGCATTCTCGGCACGGAGGAGGCACAGCGATGGCGATCAACGACTGGCAGCAGTGGGGCGAATACGGTTACGGGGACGACTTCCGCACGTACGAGCGCTTTGGCTATCCGTATGGGCGTTACCCGTACGAGCGGTTTGGCTACGAGGGTTATGGCTACGAGCCGCGTCGCAAGATGGGCCCTGGCGAGCACACCTGGCGCGGCGGCATCCTCGGCTGGCTGGGCGCGGGCGTCCGCGCGGGCGCCGGCTGGGTCGGCAACACGCTCCAGCAGTGGGGGACGTGGTTCGGCGGCAGGGTGAGCGGAGGAACGGCGGAGATCGGCCGCGCCGTCCGCGGACGCGGGGAGCAGATGGCGTCGGCGCTGGAGGACCAGGACCAGCGCGCGGCAGCGACAGTGCGTCGCAATCTGCCGCCGCGGTATCGCCGGCCTGACGAGCGGATCCTCGACGACGTGTGGCACCGCATTTCGCTCGCCGCGCTCGACCCGCAGGACGTCGAGATCGAGGTGAACGGCGGTGTGGTGACGCTTTCGGGCCGGGTCTCGACGCGGGTCGAGAAGCGGGTAATCGAGGACATCGCGGACAGCGTGTTCGGCGTGCGGGAGGTGCACAACCATCTGCGCCTCGCGCGGATCGGGAGCGAGTCGCGCGGCGCCGAGACCGGGCCGCTGGCGACGAATGCGGGCTCTCCGGCGACGCAGCGCAGCTTCGACACGACCGTCGGCGAGACGGAGCGCCACTAGTTCCTGAAGAGCGGCGACGAGCGCCGAGCGCTTAAGAGATATACGCGCGCGCAAGGACGATGGAGCCCAAATTAGGCGGTTACCGCGAGCCGATGCGCTTGAAGTAACCGTTTTGGGAAAGTAACTCGGTGAAGGCACGTCGACGGGTAGAATGATGAGCGGATCGGAGCGCCGGCCGGTCAAGACGGCGGCCGAGTGACCTCCGCATAAGAAGTTCATGGCCGTTCCGTCCCGCGGCAGAGCGGGCGCGGTTGGCGAAGTCCGACCGCATTGACGACAGTCGATCAGGTCCTGTCGCAGGTTCAAATCCTGTCTCCCAACCACATGAGCCCGATGTCGCCTGGGTTCCAGGGACGCCGCCGGGCCGAAGCGGGACCTCTAATGTTCTTCGCGTCCTTCGGGCGCGACCGTGCCGGCCGAGCCGTCGACCACGATCCGTTCCCCCGTCGCGATCCGCGTCGTCGCGTCCGGAACGCCCACAACGGCCGGGATTCCGTACTCGCGCGCGACGACTGCGCCGTGCGACATCATCCCGCCCATCTCCATCACGAGCGCGCTCGCCGTGAGGAAGAGCGGCGTCCATCCGGGGTCGGTCGCTGGCGCGACGAGGACCTCGCCAGGTTCGAGCCGCGCCCCCGCCGGCGAGAACATCACGTGCGCGACGCCGCGCGCGGTGCCTGGCGACGCCGGTGTGCCCCGGATCGCGCCGTCCGCGGCGGGCGATGTGAACGCAGCCTCGGCATCGGTCCCATCGGATAGAAGCACGCGTGGCACGTGACGCCGCCGCTCCTCGCGACGGTACTCCGCCCGGCGCTCGGCGACGCGCTGGCGCATGTCCTCGCCAGCCAGCGCGCGGCGCGCGTCGGCGAGCGTGAGGAACCAGATGTCGTCCGCCGCGGCGACGCGGCCTTCGGCGGCAAGCGCCACGCCGACCGGCGCGAGGATCGCTCGGCCTTGCGCGAACACGCGGACCACGTGGAACTTCGGCGCCTCGCGCGCGCCGGCGAGGGCACGGACCCGGCGCAGGAGCTTGCGGGCGAGAAGGCGGCGCGGACCGTGAACGCGGGACAGCAGCGTCGCGATCGTCGCCTCCGCCTCGCGCGCACCACGCGCGAACTGCGCGTCAGGCGCCAAGGCAGCCGCGTCGAGGCGGTGGTAATTCGCGATCGCGCCAAGAAGATGTGATGGATCTTCCGACCAGCGCGGCAACCCGAGATCGATCTCGGCGATCGCGCGGTGCCCATAGCGCACCAGGAACGTCTCGAGCTCGCGCTGGAGCAGCGGCGGTAACGCGCCGCGACGGAAGGCCGCGCTGAGCTCGGCCGGCGCCCGGTCCGCGAGTGCTGCTCGCGTCGGGGCGTCGTCCCGAGTGCGAAGGGCGATGGCCCAGAGCTCCAGGTCCATCTCGGTCGTCGGGTTGAATGGCAGGCCCCGCAGCACGGTCCGCATCTCGTCGTCGCTCGCGACACCGCGAAGCAGCCGCGCGGCGAGGTTGTACGAGATCAACCCGGCGCCGACCATCGCGACGAGCCGCGGGAACATGCGCGGCGGTGTCGCGATGAGCAGTCGCTCGAAGTCGTCGAGCCGCTCGACCGGAGTCGTGAGCGGTCCGGCGTCGCGCGTGACGATCGCGTCGATGTCGCGCAGGATCTGGTCGCGCGTCGTTTCGGGACGAAGGAGCGCGCGGATCACCCACGGCGGCACTCCCGCATGCATGACCGCGTGAAGAATTGACGCGAGCGAGCGCAGGCGCGAGCCGCCGCGCGGTGAGAGGCGCGGATCGTCCAGCAGCCGCGCGAAGATCGCCGAGCTCCGCGCTTCCATGATCGACAGCACCCGGACCGGTATTTCCCGCGCCGACGAGTTCCGGAACACCCCGGTGAGATCGATCCATAGGCGCAGGCCGGCGTCGGCGATGACGGAGGTCCCCGCTGCCGGATCGGCAAGGGGCCTCCCGACCGCCGACGCGAACGCCGCGCCCAGCAGCCGGAAGGTCTGGATGCCCATCGGCGTGAAAGGCTGGAGGACACCCTGCGCGACGTTGGCCGAGAGGTAGACGCGCAGGTCGCGCTCCGGATCGGGGGCGCTCGCGGGGATCGGATACAGCGTCGTGATGTCGCGCGACTGCACGATCCACACCTTCTCGCCGTCGATCGCCCACTCGATGTCCTGCGGCTTGCCGTAGTGCGCCTCGATGCGGGCGCCAATGGCCGCGAGCTCGCGAAGGCGGGTGTCGTCGACGATGTCGCCGCGCCGCTCGAGGACCGCGCCGGTCTTCACATCGACGAGGTAGTGGTCCGGATTCACCGCGCCCGAGACGAGCTGCTCGCCGAGACCGCGAACCGCATCGATGGCGGCGCGCCGACGGCGTCCGGTGATCGGGTCCGCGGTGAAGAGGACGCCGGCGACCTGTGCGGGGACCATCCGCTGCACGACGACGGCGAGTCCGAGCGCGCGCCCATCGACCGCGTGCGTGGTCCGATACGACACGGCGCGGTCATTCCAGAGCGACGCCCAGCACCGGCGCATCGCGTTCAGGAGCGCGGCCTCGCCATCGACATCGAGGATCGTGTCCTGCTGGCCGGCGAAGCTCGCCTCCGGAAGATCCTCCGCGGTCGCGGACGAGCGCACCGCGACACGCCCGCCCAGCGCGCGATACGCATCACGCACCGCGGTCGCGATCTCGGGGGGAACAGCCGTCTCCAGCAGCCGCGCGCGCGCAGCGATCGGGTCCATCGGATCGACGCTCGCAGCGCTCGCGGCCGCGGCGTACGCGTCCGTCGTGATCACGAAGCCGTCGGGAACGGGAAAGCCGGCGTGGATGAGCTCGCCGAGACTCGCGCCTTTCCCGCCGGCGACGGCGAGGTCCTGCGCGCCGAGCGTGGATAGCGGGACGACAAGAGGCCCACTCACGTGGCACCTAGCGCCTCGAAGCGAGAGAACGCGTCGTGGCCCGGATAGCGATCTCCATCAGCCGATCGTACCTCCCGTTGCGCTCGCTGCGCCAGAGCGCGCCGGTTTTGATCTGCCCGCTGATGAGGACGGGTGACCGTCGACTCCCGGCGTGGGTCGTCACGGTCGATGAGACTGCTCCCGATCCTTTTCGCGCTGATCGGCTGCTCGACGACCCGCGCGGTGTCGCTGCCGCTCACGCCGCCCGACGTCGCGTTCATCAACGACGAAGTGAAAGAAAAGGGCGCCGCCATCCAGCTGCGCAAGGAGCCCTGCTGCCGCGGCGGCGAGGACGTCGTCGTGTCGTCGGATGCTATCGAATGGACCGACGAGGCGAAGCGGGGGCAGCGCGTCCGCGCGCCGCCGGAGGCGGTCGAGCGCATCACCGTCCGGTACCACGGCCACGGCGCACTCGCCGGCGCGGGCGTCGGTCTCGCCACGGGCGTCGTGCTCGGCGCCGTCGTCGCCGCCGGTGTCCACGGCGAGGAGACGGCCGGGTTCGTACGATCGGCAGTCGTCACCGTTTTCGGCATCTCCGGCGCGCTGCTCTTCGCGATTGCCGGCGGAATCATCGGCGCGCCCCACACCATCGAGCTCACATCGCTTCCGCCCTGAGCGCCGCCTCGGTCGCCGCGTCGCCGAGACGCAAAACGAAGGCCGCGGCCGTGCTTCGTGACGCCCGGGCCGCGGCCGTAGATTGGTCGGGGAGACAGGATTTGAACCTGCGACCCCCTGGTCCCGAACCAGGTGCTCTACCAGGCTGAGCCACTCCCCGAAAAGCAGTCCCCCGCGAAGGGGCGCGAGGAAGTAACAGGAAGGGTGGGACGCGTCAATCCCGCGTGGAGCCGACCGGCCGCTGCTTGCCGCGGACCGACGCCCGGAGCATCCTGCGCCGCCGTGACGATCCTGGCGCTCTCGCATCATCTCTCGTTCCACGCGCGCGGAGACGCTGCGTTCGTCTGGCACGGCCTCACCGGGGACGTTGCCGAGATGAGCCGCGACGTGCTCGCGCTGCTCCTCTCGTTCGATCCGCCGCGCGAGAAGGAGCAGGATCCGCCGCCGGGACTCTCGCGGGACCAGGCGCAGGAGTACACGGGCATCCTCCGGGCGCGGCGCTTTCTCGTGCAGACCAGCGGGCAGCAACGGCCGGACGAGATGTCCCCGCTGCTCGCCGGGTTTCCGCGGGTTCCGCGCGGAGCAGTCTTCGAGCGCAACGGAAAAGGGGTCATCGTCTACACGCGCGCGGGCACTGCGCTGCCGCTCGACGAGATGACGTCGCGGCTGTTTCTCCGCTGCGACGGGGAACGTTCGCTGGGACAGGTGCTCGGCGACGCCGGATACGCGCCGCTCGAGGCACTGCTGCGCCTGGCGCGGGCCGACGTGGCGGCGCTGAAGGTCCTCGCCAAACCCGTCTCCCAGGGCGGCGTCCAGCTGAACGCCGCGGCCGAGTCGACCATGCCGTACCCGGAGATCCCGGACGTCCGGCTCTACGCGGTCGGCGGTGCCCCGCCGCAGCCAAAACTCGAGGAGGAACCGACCTTCGCGTCGCTGTTCGCGACGCCGCATCCGAGCCTTGGCGGGCGCACCTATGCGCAGGCGATGGCGCACGAGTTGCGCCGCCGCGGCGCGTTCGACGGCGTTCCGGCTCCGCACCAGGTGCTCTCGCTCGGGCTCGCCATGGAGCTGCCGGACGCGCGCGTGGAGACGAACATTGCGCGCGTCCAGCAGGCGGAGTCGTACCGCGCGGCGGTGGTCAACGAGATCGGCGCGCAGCTCGGCTTCTCCGACGGAAAGAACAGCGGGCTGCTCCGCCTGGTCGCCGACGCCGCCGGTGCGCTCGCCCCGGGGGGTGTCCTGATCGTCGCCGACTACGGCGACCCCAAGGCGGAAGCGACGCCGAACAGCGTCAGCTTCAAGGATCTCCAGGCGCAGGCGGCGCGCAGCGGGCTGACGGGGCGCATCGTCCCGCTCAGCGAAGCGCTCTGCCTCGACGTGAACAGCCAGGCGCTGTCCACCACGCGGGCGTCCCTGCCCGCGCTGCAGGCCCTGTTCGCCTCGCACGGGCTGGCCCTCGCGCGGCGCGCGTGGCTGCGCAGCGAGATCGAGAAGCTGGTCGAGGGAAAGCTGGATCTCGCGAGCGTCCACGGCCTGCAGTGGGCGCCCCTTTCGGAGCGCGCGCTGGGTCTATCCCCGAAGCAGTTCTGGGCGCTGGTCGCCACCAAGCCCGAACGCACGCTTCATTGACGCGCCCAAGGGACGAAGCTCGGCGGCCCGCGGTCCTGCCGATACTTTTCCGGCATCACGAACAAGGGCGAGCTGATCATGTGATCGGCGGAGCTGCGGTTGCAGGCGATGGGAACGTCGTACAACACCGCCAGCCTGAGCAGCGCTTTCACGTCGACGTCGTGCGGCTGCGGCGTGAGCGGGTCCCAGAAGAAGAACACCGCATCGATGCGCCCCTCGGCGATCAGCGTACCGAGCTGAGCGTCGCCGCCCATTGGACCGGACAGCATCAGCTGGATCGGGGTATCGAGCTCCGCCTGCAGCGTCAGGCCCGTGGTCCGGGTCGCATAGATCGTGCAGCGCGACAGCGTGCCGCGGTTGAACATGGCCCACTCGACCATCTCGTCCTTGCGCCGATCGTGGGCGACCAGCGCGACGACGGGCCTCGGACTATCTGCCTTCGGCAGCCTCGTGACGTTGTTCTCCATGCCGCAGAGCGTTACACGGCATTGGCCCAGGCGCAAAGAATTTAGCGCGCTGCGTCACGAAGTGCACGAATCGCCTGCTTGTAGTCGGGGCGGCCGAAAATCGCAGTCCCTGCGACCAGCACCGTCGCACCCGCACTGACGACTCGCTTCGCCGTGTCCGGCGCGATGCCCCCGTCCACCTCGATCTTCGTCTTCAGGCGGCGCTGCTGGATCCAGCCGGCGAGCTTTTCGATCTTCGGCAGGCATGCCTCGATGAAGCTCTGGCCGCCGAAGCCGGGATTGACGGTCATCACCAGCACCATGTCGGCTTCGTCGAGCACGTACTCGAGATGGTCCGGCGGCGTGTGCGGATTGAGCGTGACGCCCGCGCTGGCGCCGGTGGCCTTGATCTGCTGCAGGGTGCGGTGGAGGTTCACCGAGGCTTCCACGTGGACGGTGATGTTCGCCGCGCCCGCTTTCGCGAAAGCGTCGACGTACTTCTCGGGCTCGACGATCATCAGGTGGCAGTCGAGCGGGGTCTTCGCGTGCTTCTTCATCGCGGCGACCACCGGCGGTCCCCAGGTCAGGTTGGGGACGAAGCGGCCGTCCATTACGTCGACGTGGATGAGATCGGCGCCGGCCTGCTCGACCGCGCGGATCTCCTCGCCGATGCGCGACAGATCGCACGAGAGCAGGGAGGGCGCGATCAGAACGTCGGTCATGCGGTTCTCCTCAAGCGGGCAGCGAAGAAACCGTCGGTGCTCGTGCGATGCGGCAATGTACGGAGGAAGTCGCGGTCCAGGCAGTCCGCCGGAAACGACGGCGGAGGCCGGTCGAGCTCGAACTGGCTGAACGCCCCCAGGAAGCGCTGAACCTGCTCGTCGCACTCCTCCGGAGTCAGCGTGCAGAGCGCGTAGACGAGCAGGCCGCCGGGGCGGACGTATCGCTGCACCGCCGCGAGCAGACGCGCCTGGACCTGTGCCAGCCGATCGACGTCTTCCGGCGTGCGACGCAGCTTCACTTCGGGATGGCGGCGCAGCGTTCCGAGCCCTGAGCAGGGAGCATCCAGCAGCACCAGATCGAAGCTCTCGAACGCGACGTCAGGAATGGGGAGCGTGGCGTCGGCGGGGCGCGCTTCGAGGTTGTCCAGCCCCAGCCGCCGTGCGGACTCGGCGATGGCAGCGGCCTTCTTGGTGTGCAGATCGACGGCCAGCACCGACCCTTCTCCGGCGATCTCCGCCAGATGGCATGCCTTGCCGCCCGGGGCGGCGCAGGCGTCCAGCACACGGGCCGACCTGCCGGGTGCGGCGAACAGCGAGACGAGTTGCGCGGCTTCGTCCTGGGCCTGGAAGAGGCCCTGCTCGTGTCCATCGATGTCCAGCGCAGGCGGCGCGCCGTCGGCGAGGACCAGCGCGTCCGGACTGTAGCGGCCGGGGCGCGAATCGATCCCCGACTCGCGCAGCACCTCCTGGACGCGCGCCGGCGTGGCCCTGCGGCGGGCGACGCGGATGGTGGCGGCGGCCTGCTGCTGATTTGCCAGGCACAGTTGCTCCGCCTCAGCCGGACCCAGCCACCGCATCCACCGCTCCACGATCCAGCGCGGGTGCGACGTCAGCGCCGCCATATGCCCGACCGGATCGACTTCCGATGAAGGTGGCGGCGGCGAGGCCCGCGTCTCCGACAGCCTCCGCAGGACGGCGTTGACGAAGCCCGTCGCGCGCGCGGCCTTCAGCTCTTTCGCCAGCTCGACCGCCTCGTTGACCGCTGCCCGGGCCGGCACCTTCTCGTGATGCAGCAGCTCGAACGCGCCGAGGCGCAGCGCGACCCGGACGGGCTCGTCGAGATCGTCGAGCGCCCGGTCGCTGTGCGCCGAAAGTGCCCGGTCCAGCTGGAGTTGCCAGCGCAGCGTCCCGTAGGTCAGCTCCGTCGCCAGCGCCACCTCGCGCGGCTCGAGAACGCCCGCCTGCCGCAGCGCGGAATCGAGCGCCAGGTTGGCGAACGCCCCTCCCTGCGCGACGCGCATGAGGACCTCCCCCGCGATGCGCCGCGCGGGCGTCACCATGGGGCGCTTCTATCATGCGCGGACGACGTCCCGGGGATTCGCCTTGCCAAAGCAGGTTGATGCGCTTTAGTCTCCCCTACATGCGGACCTTTTCCCGGAGTCGGCTTTGGAGGCGCTTCTCCTCCCGCAGCCGTCGAGCTTCCCGGTGATCTGCTGACGCCTTTCGGCGTCTTCTGCCTCCTCGACGAAAAGCAACAGCAGGACGCGTTCCTGTTCGAAGGAGCGCTCGGACGATACAGCTACGTGGGCGTCGGGGGCGATGGCGCGCGTCTCTCGCTCCGCCGAGACGCGGATCCGCTGCAGACGCTCCGGCGCGCCCTGGACGCGGAACGCGTAGAGCGCAGCGAAGACTTGCCGCCGTTTTCCGGAGGCTACGTCGGTTATCTCGGCTGGGGGAGCGCCGCCTGGACCGAACGGCTGCCGCAGCGCCTCGGCGCCGATCCGCTCTTTCCCGAGGCGGAGCTCCTGCTCGTGCGCGAAGTGATCGCCTTCGATCACCGTCAGGGCCGCACCTGGGCGGTGGCCATCGGGACCGACGCCGAGCACCGGGCGCAATCGCTGGCGCGGCGGGTGCTGGAGGGCTTCTCGCTCGGGCGCTTTCCGAATGCCCTGCGCACGCCTGCGGCGCAATCGCTCGGCGCCAGGCTCTTCAGCGACCGTCGCAACGGCGCGCGCTTCCTTCGCGGCGGACTGCCGGAACCGGTGCCTGTGGCCGGCGGGGAGAAGCAGTTCAAGGCCGCGGTCCGCCGCGCGCTGGAGTACATCCGCGCCGGCGACATCTTCCAGGTGGTCCTCTCGCAACGATTCGAGCTGCCCGATTGCGACGGCTTCTCTCTCTACCGGACGCTGCGCGCCGC
>VBKI01000035.1 GCA_005879535.1 Deltaproteobacteria bacterium
GTTACGTTCTGCCCCTTGGCTTGCTGTGCTGCCTCCGAGATCAATTTGTGCAGCCGCGTGATCTCAGCCCTCAACTCTGTCTGGTCCAACGGGTCCCCCCCGGTGCGGTTGTCGCAGACCAGTGGGCTACCACGCAAATGGGGGTACGGTCTGTCAGAGCCGTAGGTCGATTCGCGGCTTCTTTTCGACGCGCTATGCTGTTCCGATGAATGCACGCGCGGTCCTTGCGCTCGTCGTGCTTGCCTGCGTATCGCCGCGCGACGGTGGCGCGCGCGAGGAATCGCCAAGCGTCGTTGCCCCCACCGGCGATGCGGGAGCCGCCGAGGACACGCCCTGCCAGAAAGACGCGGACTGCGGATTTACGAGGGTTGCGCCGGGCGCGTGCTGCCCGATGCTCTGCACCCCCCGCGCCGTCACGCGGAAGCGGGCCGAGGAGCTCGAGGCCCGGATTCCGACCTGCTCAGGCAAAGCGGGATCCTGTCCGCAGCCGCTCTGCCGTCCGCCGCTGCAGAACGTCGCTCCGGTCTGTGACGCAGGGCGCTGCGTGACGCGGGCGACTCCCGCGGACTGAGCTCGCAGATTTTTCCGCTGGGTCGTGCCCGGCCCTCGAAGGTATCCTTCCTGCAGTCGGAGGTGACGCGCTTCTGGTCCAGGCGCGGCGATCGCGGAGGGGAAAGCTCGATGAAGCGAGGCGGGTTCGTCCTTTTGCTGGCACTTGTGTGGGCTGGCGCCGCTGTAAGAGCGGAGATTGAAGGTGGTGTCGCGGACGACCCGCGCGGAAGGCAGGCGGCGCGCGCGATCGAGGAGGGCGTGCGCACGTCCGAGGATCGCCTGCGGATCCTGGAGACCGCGCGGTTGGAGGCACGGCGGTGGGGTCTGTCGAACGCCGCCGAAGGACCGGTCCAGGCCGCACGCGCGCCCGGCAATGCCTGGGTGAACCTCGGCCCTTCCAGCGCGAACTTCGAGACGAACGGAGTCACCTATCACAAGGTCGACTCCGGCCGCCCGCGCACGATCCTGGTGCACCCGACGAATCCCGACGTCGTCTACCTGGCCACTTCGGGCGGGGGCGTGTGGAAGACGTTCGACGCGACGGCCGCCATCGGCGCGACCAACGGGCCGCACTGGATGCCGATCACCGAGACGCTCGGCTCGCTCTCCATCGGAGCGATCGCGATGAGCCCCGGAAACCCCGACAGCCTTCTCCTCGGCCTCGGCGACCCGTTCGACGTGCAGGTCCCCGGGTTCTTTCATTCCGACGATGGCGGCGCGACGTGGCAGGGACCCGTCGTCCTTTCCGGGACGTATCCCGGTTTTCTCCCGCTGACGGCGACGTCGGTGCGCGAGATCGCGTACGACGCCACCGGTGACGTGGTGCTCGCCGCAACGGACGTAGGACTCTTCCGTTCCGTCGAGGGCGGCGTCGGCACCGGATGGTCGCTGCTCGACGTAGACGTCGCGCACAATCCGCAGATTTTCTGGAGCGTGGCGCGCGTGGGGGAACAGGTCTGGGTGGCCACCTCGCAGGATGGAATCGACGGGAGTGGAAAGGTCTGGCGCAGCGTGGACGACGGCGCCAGCTGGGCCAAGATCGGCGGCTTCAGCGACGTGAGCCGCATGACCGTGGCGGCGTCGCCGGGCGATCTCGGAGACGCGGCGACGGCGCGCGTCTACATACTCGCGGAGAACGGCGCGCGAACGGCCCAGAAAGACGTGTTCCGCTCGGACGATGGCGGTCAGACCTGGTCGAGCCTGGCGGTGAACTCGAGCCGCGCGCCGGTGAACCCGAACGCCGATCAGTCCGATCTGGACGTGATGCATGGCCAGGCCTTCTACAACCAGATGATCGCCGTCGACCCGCAGAACCACAACCGCTTGCTGGTCGGAGGCAATCTGTGCCTGGTGCGAAGCCTCGACGGAGGCGTCACCTGGGCGGTGATGGCCGATTGGCTCCCACAATTCGTCTCGATGGGCGACGACACGTACGTGCACGCGGACTACCACGCGGCGGCGATCTCATACGCAGGCGGATCGATGCGGTTCTACGCTGGAACCGATGGGGGCATCTTCCGCGGCACCGATGTCTTCACCGCCGCCAACGGCAATGCGCACTTCGAGGATCGGATGAACCGCGGCATCGTCTCGCACCTGATCTACACGGTGGCCACGGCCGCGGAACGGGCCGACACCGCGAGCTGCCACGTGCCCGCGGCGACGGCGGACATCGTCTTCGGCGGGTTCCAGGACAACGGCGCGCGGCTTCGTGTCCTGCCTGGCTCCGGAGATCCGACGGTCTTCAACCAGATCGCGGGCGGCGATGGTTTCGGCGTCGGGGTGGGGTGCGCATCGACCGGCGACCAGGCCGGATCGCTTCTGATCGAGACGTACGTCAGCCAGGTCAACCTGTCGCTGGACGGCGGCGCCAATTTCAGCTCCGCCATGACCGGCATCGGCATCAATCTCGACCCGCAATACACGTTCGTCATGAAGATCGCGACCGACATCACGGACACCAACGGAAGAACGTTTCTCACTCCGCTCACGGAGGCGGGCACGCAGCTCGGTCACGTCTATCGGACGACCGATGGAGCTTCGAGCTGGAGCTCGATCAACGGCACCATCACTTGCGCCAACTCCCGTAACGGCTGCACCAACACCACCAGCGCCTTCCCCCTGCCGCTGATGAATGCGGCCACGAATCCGAGAGTGGCGAGCGCGTACGCAGCGGTCAGCTTGTCCCGCGCTTATGTGACCACGAATGGAGGCGCGAGCTGGAACGAGACGGTGAGGGTGTACCCGGACAACTCCGGAAACTGCGTGCAGCCGAGCAGCATCGCGTTCGATCCCGGCGACGCCACCGGCAACACCGTCTGGGTCAGCTCGAAGGGGACGCGCACCAGCACGGTCTGCACCTCGACCACCATCCCGATCCCCGACACCGTCGGCCATCTCTTCAAGAGCACCAACGCGCACGCGCTGGGCAGCTCGAGCTGGACGGCGGTGCATGGCTCCGGAGCGGGCGCGCTCCCGAACGTCCCCATCAACGTCGTGAAGGTCGACCCCGGAGACAACCAGACCATCTACGTCGGTACGGAAGTCGGCCTTTACCGCTCGATCGACGGTGGCGCGAACTGGTCACGCTACGGAACCGGATTGCCGCTGGTCAGCGTCACCGACGTCTCCATCGCCTTCGATGGAAGCTCCGTGCGCATCGCCACGTACGGCCGCGGTTTCTGGGAGATCTACCCGAGGAGTGGAGGTTCGCCGGCAGGCATCGCCGGCAACGGCGACTTCAACTTCGACCAGCTCATCGACGGGATCGACCTGGTCCGCGAGGCGGCAGCGCTGCTCACCACCAATGCCGACGCCGACTACACCGCCATCGGCAACCTGACGGGCACCACCAACTCCATCGACGCGAACGACTTCGCCGCGCTCGCTGCGAAGCTGGGAGGAAGGCCATGAACGCGCCACGCGCTTTGAGTGCCGCGCTCTTCCTGCTGGCAGCGTGCTCGACGAACGGCGGGGGCGGCACGCAGAACACTCCTCCTCCGGTGATCAACTCATTCACGGCCGATGCTTCCACGGTGTCTCCGGGGCAGTCGACGACGTTGCGCTGGTCGCTCACGAATGCGACCTCGATCTCCATTGACCACGGCGTCGGCGCCGTCACGGGAAATTCGGTGGTCGTGCAACCGATCGACACGACGACCTACCTGCTCACCGCGACGAATGCGGGCGGGACCGCGACCTCCTCCATAACGGTGACCGTTCGCGCGCGGGCACCCGCGATCGCGAGCTTCGCCGGCAGCCCCGCTACGATCGGCATCGGCAGCTCTTCGACGCTGTCCTGGAGCGTCAGCAATGCCACTTCGCTGACCATCGACCACGGCGTCGGCGCGGTCGCCGGCACTTCGACCGTCGTGACGCCCTCGGTCACCACGACGTACACTTTGACCGCGACGGGGCTCGGCGGCACGGTCACCGCGACGACGACGGTCACCGTGATTCCTGCGCCGGTGATCTCCAGCTTCAAGGGCAGCCCGGCATCCGTCGCCGTCGGAGTGTCGTCCACGCTGTCGTGGACCGTGAGCAATGCCACTTCGCTCTCGATCGATCAGGGAGTTGGGCTGGTGACCGGGCTGACTTCGGTCTCGGTATCTCCGCGGGTCGACACAACCTACGTGCTCACCGCCACTGGATTGGGCGGCGTCACGACGAGCTCGACCACCGTCACCGTGCACGCGGCGTCACTCCACGTCCAGTACGACGACCCGGCCGCGGGCGGGAAGCTCAGGCTGGTGCGCAATGCCGCTTCCACCGCCACGCACCTCGTGCTCGATCTGCAGGTCGGCTCGAACGCGCTGAGCGGCTTCGGCATCGCGCTGACGCTCCCGATGGATCCCGCCATGGTGACGTTCGTTCCGGCGACGGGCCTCGTCCTCAATGCATCCGTGCTCGACGCCGGCAGCTCTCCCGCGACGGCGGCAGCGGCGGTCCCATCCGCCGGACCGCTGCAGAACATGCTGGTCGTCGGTGTCGCCCGTAAGAAGCAGGCGGCGACGGACGGCGACGTCACCCTGTCGGCCGGCGCCACGGTGTTCAGCATCGTCGTCGACTTGAATGGGTCAGCGCCGGGGCAGATCTTCAGCGGCAGCAACCTGGGCACCGCAGCTCGCGCTGCGCTCCTGAACAAGGCGGGGGCGGAGGTCGTCTCCATCGCTGACTTTGCCATCGGCGACCTCAGCCTCGCGCTGTAGCACCATCCGGGTCATCGCCAGGCGGCCAGCGCAGAAGTGATCGCGCCGCTTGCGGACCTGTTCGTTGCAGGCCAATGACGATCACGCGCGCTCGCGCGCAGCGCCGGAAGCGCGTACGCAACTGCGCGCGTGGAATCCATCGCCGAGCGCAAACGCGCCGTGCAGGTCGGCCTGATCGTCCTCGCCAGCGCCGCTGCGCTCGCGGCGCTCTGGCTCGCGCGCGAGATCGTACTGCTCGCGTTCCTCGGCGTGCTCATCGGGGTGGTCTTCTCGTTCCCTGTCGGCTGGCTCTCGCGCGTCATGTCGCGCGGCATGGCGCTGCTCCTCGTGCTGGTTGGGCTGGTCGGAGCGGCGGTCGGCATCGCGGCGCTCGCGGCGCCGACGTTGGAGAAGGAGATCGACCAGTTGCGCGAGAGCGCGCCGCGCGCGATCCAGAAGGCGCAAGGCTGGGTCCGCCGCGTCCAGTCGGCCACCGGCGGGAGCCAGGACAAGGGCGGCGGAACGGCGCAGAAAGCGCCCGAAGTCGCGGCGAAGGTGGGAGAGAAGGCTGTGCCGGCGGTCGTCGCCGTCGTATCCGGCGTCACGAGCATCATCCTCGTCATCGTGCTCGGCGCCTTCCTCGTCTACCAGCCCGAGGTGTACCGCCGCGGAGTCCGGCTGATGGTTCCGCGGGAGCATGAGGCCGTGTTCGACGAGGCGTGGCGGCGCACGAGCCAGGGGCTGCGCAAATGGGTAGGCGGCATCGTCGTCTCGATGACCCTGATGGGAACGCTCACGGCCGTCGCGCTCTCGCTGGTGGGAATCGAAGAGTGGCTGCTCCTCGGCGTCCTCACCTTCCTCGGCACTTTCGTACCGTACGTAGGGGCCGTCGCCAGCGCCGTACCCGGTCTGCTGGCGGGACTTGCGCAGTCGCCGCGGCACTTCGCGCTCGCGGGGGCGGTCTACGTCGGCGTCCACCTCGTCGAGGGATATCTGGTGGAGCCCCTGGTGATGAAACGAGCGGTCGAGATCCGCCCTGCCCTGATGCTCGTCGGCCAAGGGGTGTTCGGCGCCGTCTTCGGTCTGATGGGGATCGTGGTGGCGACTCCGATGTTGGTCTGTGCCCAGGTCCTGATCCAGTACCTCTGGATCGAGCGCCGCCTGGGCAAGGAACGCTTCGGGGACTGACGGGCGTATACTCGCTCGCTACATCCTGATGGGCCTGCTGGCCCGCATCGAGGTGCGTCATGAGGGGGAAGACGTCGTCGTGTGCGGTTGCGTCTTTGGCGCTCTTGCTCGCGTTGCCGTCCAGCGGATTTGCCCAGGGGAAGATCCGCGTTGCGGTGTGGGAGTTCGAGAACCACGCCGGAAGCCAGCACTGGTATTCCAATCAGCTCGGTCCCGCGGCACGCAACCAGATCGATACCGAGTTCTCCGAGAACCAGCTGCTCTCCGCGAAGTTCAGCGTGGTGGAGCGCGACAAGCTCAACCTCGTGCTCAAGGAGCAAGGGCTGGCGACGGCCGGTGCCGTCGATCCCACGACGGCCGCCAAAGTCGGAAAGCTCCTCGGCGTCCAGTACGTGGTGATGGGCGGGATCGACAAGTTCAACATCGACGTCACCAAGGCCGCCGTCGGCCCCTTCAGCGTCGGTGGCCACATGGTGCAGTCGTTCGCCACCATCAGCCTCCGATTCGTCGACACCACGACCGCGGAGCGCGTGGTGTCGATCTCCGCGGATGGCGACGTGAAGTCGGGCGGGGGCTTTCTCAAAGGCACCAGCCTGACCCGCGACAGCGAGTGGGGCATCGCCAGCGAGACGATCCAGAAGGCAGCAAAGGCGGTGGTGGGAAAGCTGGGATCCGGCGACTACCTCTCCCGCATCGCGTCGGCTGCGGCACCCGCGGGAGGACTGCAGGGGAAGGTCATCAAGGTCGAAGGCACCAAGGCCTGGATCAACCTCGGCGCCTTGTCGGGGATCAAGGTGGGCGACCGGTTCATGGTCTTCACCGTCGGCGAAGCGCTGATCGATCCGGATACGGGCGCAAAGCTCGGCGCCGATCAGAAACAAACCGGAGATGGCGCGGTGGTCGAGGTGCAGAGCAAGTACGCCGTCATCAACTTCACCGGCGCGGCGAAGCCGAAGGACACCATCCGCAAGCAATAGGCGCGTTCAGCGGCGCTGGTTGGCGACGAAAGCCTGCAGCCTCTCGGCAACCTCGCCGGCGACCAGGCG
This sequence comes from Deltaproteobacteria bacterium, assembly GCA_005879535.1. Taxonomy (NCBI): domain Bacteria; kingdom Pseudomonadati; phylum Myxococcota; class Myxococcia; species Deltaproteobacteria bacterium. The sequence continues at coordinate 6,974 of VBKI01000035.1, forward strand.
CGCCTTCTCTGCGACCCGCTCGCTTCCGAAGCTGGGGTCGTAGCTGAGCGTCGTCGGCGCGGGCATCGCGACCGCCTCGCTGCTCTGGACCGCCTCGCCGCTGACATCGATGGAGTACGTCCGCACCGCGAACTGGAGGTCCGGCGTGACGCGGCCCTGGACCGCGGCGATTCTGGCGGCGATGCCGATGTCGGCCCGCGCTGCGCTCCGCACGCTGGCGAAGCGCGCCTTCTGTAGCTCGTCGTCCAGCGCCGTCCGGAGCGCGGAACAGACTTCCTGGGCGCCCGCACACTGGAAGAACACCGCGATGCGCCGTGGAACCGCTGCCGGCGGCGGCGATTCGCGATCGGGTTTCGTCGCCTTCGCGACGGTGCGCTCCGGCGCCGCACGGGTCTGTCCGCTGGATCGCTGTGCCGCGGGCGGTATGTCAGAGGGCTGCTGCTTGGTCGATGGCGGTGGCTGTTGCGCCGATGGGGGTAGCGGCTGTGCCGACGGAGGCGGCTTCTGTTCGGCGGCCTCTACGGGCGCGGCCGGCGCGGGCACGGGCATCGCTTTTCGCGGTTGGGGGGTGCTCGACCAGCGGGACCCGGAGAGAGCCAGCACGACGATCGCGACCGCGACCGCCGCGCCCGCTCCGACGATGACGACCGGTGCGATGCCTCGAGGCCGCGGCGCGGGATGCGCGACCGTGTGGGCCGTCTGCGGAAGCGTGGCACCGCGCGCGGGTGTCATAGCGGGATTGCTGCGACGAGCCGCCGGGGCCTTGGCGCTGGTCGTCCCCTGACGATCGCCGACGGGCGGGAGCTCGAGGCTGATGCCCAGCCCTTCCATGCATCCGAGCAGCGCGTCGTGCAGCTCGGACATCGTCTGGTACCTGTCGTCGGGATTCTTCTCCAGCGTCTTGAGGATGATCTCCTCCAGCTCCGCCGGAATCTCCGGAGCGATCGCGCGCGGCCGCGGCGGCGGTTCCCTCAGGTGGGCTGCGAGGATCCTGCCGAACGAGGGGCCGGCCTCGGCGAAGGGCTGCTTCCCCGTCATCATCTGGAACATGGTGACGCCGAGAGAATAGATGTCGCTGCGGGCATCGATGGTCGATTCGCCTGCCGCCTGCTCCGGCGACATGTACGCGGGGGTTCCCATCACCGTGCCGGTCTGCGTCAGGTGCGCGTTCGGCGAGTCCGTCAGCTTGGCGATGCCGAAGTCCACGAGCTTGACGAAATCGGCGCGGCCGCTGCGATCGATGAGGAACACGTTGTCGGGCTTGAAGTCGCGGTGGACGATTCCGCGCTCATGCGCGGCCTGCAGCGCGCGGCAGCACTGGAGGAGGATCGGTCCCACCCGCTCCAGCGGAAGAGGGGTTCCCGCCTCGACCAGAGCCTGCAGCGCCCGGCCATGGAGGAACTCCATCACGAAATAGTGGCGCCTGCCGTCGGCAACGTTGAAGTCGAGGATGCTGACGATGTTCTCGTGGCCGATGACGTTGACTGCCTTGGCCTCGTTGAAGAAGCGCTCGACGATCCGCTCGTCGGCATCGAACCGGGGATGGAGCATCTTGATGGCGACTTTCGAGCCGATGGCGGGATGCTCGCCCATGTAGACCGAGCCCATTCCTCCTTCGCCAAGCAGCTTGATCACACGCCAGGATCCGACGACGCGTCCGATCATCTCGTCGCGCGCGGTCTCGGTCGTGTCCGGCATCGCCGCAGGATACTGCATTCAGCCCTTGAGCGCTCCCGACATGCCGGCCACGTAGTGCTCGACGAAGAAGAAGTAGAGCACCACCACCGGAAGGCTGCCGAGCAAAGCGCCCGCCATCAGCGGCCCCCATTGGTAGATGTCGCCGCGCACAAGCTCGGTCGCGAGCCCCACCGGAACGGTCTTGTGCCCCGGCGAAGACATGAAGACGAGGGCGTACAGATACTCGTTCCAGGAGAGCGTGAAGCAAAAGATGATCGCGGAGATCAAACCGGGGATGCTCAGCGGCAGGATGATCTCGAAGACGATGCGGAGCCGGCTCGCACCGTCGACCATGGCCGCCTCCTCCAGCTCGCGCGGAATCGTTTTCAGGTAGCCGACGAGGAGCCAGGTGCAGAAGGGGACCAGAAAGGTCGAATAGACGGGCACCAGCGCCCAGAGGCGATCGAACCAGCCCAGCTTCAGCATCACCTCCGCGAGGGGAATGAAGAGGATGGCGGGCGGGATCAGGTACGCCAGATAGATGCCGAGGCTGACGGTTTCGGCGCCGCGGAACCCGAGGCGGGCGAGAGCGACGGCGGCGAAGAAGCTGACGCAGACGCTGAGGGCCGTCGCCGCGGCGGCGACCGCCATGGTGTTCCAGAACCAGCGCGGATAGCTGGTCGCCGAGAGCAGGTATCGGACGTGATCGAGCGTAGGGCGCGAGACCCAGAACGGATTCGCGGCGACGCTGACCAGCTCGTCGTTCGGCTTGATGGAGGTGAGCACCATCCAATAGAAGGGAAAGAGCAGGAACAGCGCGAAGGCCAGGAGCGGCAGCCAGATGGAGAGGACCCGCTTCATTCCTGCCTCCGCAGCGCGTCGAGCGCGCCCCAGCCGAGCAGCGCCAGGAGTGGCAGCGTGAAGCCGGCGATCGCCGCGCCCTCTCCGAGCGCGCCACCGGGAATCGCGCGCTGGTACGCAAGCGTGACGAAGAGGTGCGTCGCGTTGGCCGGCCCTCCGCGCGTAATGGTCCAGATGAGCTGGAAATCGGTGAAGGTGAAGATGGCCGAGAAGATCGTCAGGATGGTGGTGAGCGGCAGCAGCAGCACCCAGGTGATCCGCCAGAAGATCTGCCAGTCGCCGGCGCCGTCGATGGCCGCCGCCTCGTGCAGCTCCTTGGGGATCGCCTGCAGACCGGCGAGGTAGCCCACGGTGAAGAACGGTATTCCACGCCACACGTTCGCCACCATCAACGAGCCGCGCGCGAGCCAGGCGTGGCCGAGGAAGTCCACCCGGTGATCGAGCAGCCCGACCTTCACCAGCGCCCAGCTGATGAAGCTGAATTGCGGGTCCAGGATCCACCACCAGGCGAATGCCGAGAGCACCGTCGGCACCACGTAAGGTAGCAGCAGCACTGACCGCCAGAAGCGATATCCCGCAAACCGCTGGTTGAGGATCAGCGCCAGCGCGAGGCCGAGAGCGAGCTTGAACACCACCGTCACCAGCGTGTAGAGCGCGGTATTCAGCGCGGTGATGCGGAACACCGGATCGGTGATCAGGTAGCGGTAGTTCTCGAGCCCGATGAACGCTCCCGGGTCGCCGATGGAGGCGTCCTTGAACCCAAGCAGCACGCCGAGCGCCAGCGGGAACGCGAGCAGGCCGCCGAGCAGCACTGCCGCGGGGCCGAGCAGCAACGTGGGCAGGAGCGGTCCGCGATCGAGGGACAGCCGCGGCATCTACCCGCGGTAGATCCGCCGCAGCCGGTTCTCGGCCCGCGCCGCAGCGTCCTTCGCGCTCATCCCGTTGACGGTGGCGTCGGCGAACATGTCGAGGACGATGAATTCCGCGAGCGCCGCGGCAGCTTGCTGCCCGGGCTCGCCGGCGTAACCGTTGTGCTGCATGCGCGCGATCCCGTCGCGGAACGGCGTCGCCTTCGGGTCTTTCGTCCAGACCGGCAGATCGCGGTAGTGCTTCAGCGCCGGCGTGACGTAGCCGTTCATCGCGTCGACCCAGGGGCCCGCTTGATCGGGTGAAAGCATGAACCGGATGTATTCCTTCGCCGCGTTGGGGAAGCGGGAATGCCGGAAGATGAAGGCCTGGCTGAAGTTGGCCAGCTCGGTGGGACGCCCCACCGACCCGATCGGAAACGGCGAGTGGTTGATGTCCTCGGCGATCTGCGGGAAGTCCTTCTTCGCCGCGTAGTAGATGCTGATCCCGTTGTTGGTGAGCGAGATCTCGCCGGCGAGGAAGGCGCGGTTGTTGTTCGGGTCCAGCCAGGAGGCGACGCCGGGCGCCATCTGCGCGTAGAGCTCCTTCGCGTATTCGATGGCGTCCAGACTGGGCTTCTGCGCGATGGCGATGGTCTTCGTGTCCTTCTCGACCGCCTTGCCGCCGAACGTCCAGAGCAGCCAGTGCGTCCAGTTGTTGCCGTCGCCCACCGCGTGACCGAGCGCGAAGCCCATCGGGTGGCCCTTGGTCTTCAGCGCCTTGGCGAGGTTCAGCAGGTCGGGCAGCGTCTTCGGGAACTGTTCGAACCCCGCCTCTTTCACCCAGCCGGTCCGATAGGTGAGGCATTGCACCGTGCCGCCGACGGGCACCGCGATCCAATGCTTCATCTTGTTGCTGTACCCGTAGGTGCGCGCGACGTCGTACCAGCCGCCGAGCTGCTTGCCGAGTCCCTCGGCGAGGTCGGTGACGTCGACCAGCTTCTGCGGATAGATGTGCGGATCGTCGTACCAGCCCATGATGATGTCCGGACCGCTGCCGAGGTTGGCGGCGAGAGCGGCCTTGGGCCGAACGTCCTCCCAGGTGATGTACTCGACGCTGACCGGAACGCCGGTGACTTCGGTGAACTTCTTCGTGTTGGCGTTCCACAGCTCCTCGTCGGATTTGACGAATCCCGACCAGCGCAAGAGACGGAGCGAAGCATCCTTCTCGGGCTTGAAGACGGGTTCGCTCTTGGCTCCCTGGGCGAGGGCGCTCCCTGCCGCAAGCCCCACTCCCCATTCCAGCACCGTGCGACGCGAAATCCTCGGCATGCGTTCCCCTTGAGGTCTCGGGCGGCGCATCATTGCGCTTCGCGACGAATTTGCGAAGCGCGAGGGTTCGTGCGGAGATGGACGGCACTTCGCGCATGGCCATGAAACAGGTCCTCGTCGCGGCACTGCTCCTGGGCTCCTGCACGCGCTCGTCGCGCGACGGGTGCGCGCACGGCAGCGGCGCCCTGGTCCCCCTCCTGCCAGGGCCGCGAACGATCAAGACGGTCTTCGTCATCGTGATGGAGAACAAGACCTGGGCAGAAATCCAGGGGAGGGCGTCGGCGCCGTACCTGAACTCGACGCTCCTGCCGGCGGCATCCTTCGCGACACAGTACTCGGACTCGGGACTGCACCCGAGTGAGCCCAACTATCTCTGGCTGGAAGGCGGAACCGATTACGGAATCCGGGACGACGACGACCCCGCGTCGCATCACCTTCCCAACCGGGATCACCTGGTCTCGTTGCTCACGCAGGCCGGTATCTCCTGGAAGGCCTACCAGGAAGGCATCGACGGGACGGACTGCCCGATCACGAGCCGCGGCCTGTACGCGGCGAAGCACAACCCGTTCGTGTTCTTCGACGACGTGACCGACGGGAACAATTCCCGCTCCGCCACGTGTATCGCGCACGTCCGCCCGCTGCAGGAGCTGGACGCAGATCTCGCGAACGGCTCGGTGGCGCGCTACAACTTCATCACCCCGGACCTCTGCAACGACATGCACAACTCATCGGGGTGCGCCACCACGGACTCCATCACGAACGGGGATCGCTGGCTCGCGGACTGGATTCCGCGCATCCGCCAGTCCAGCGCGTATCTCGACGGGGGCGCCATCTTCGTCACCTGGGACGAGAGCGAGGAGGGCGCTCATCCGATTGGGTTCGTCGTGCTCTCACCGGCTGCGAAAGGCGGCGGATATTCGAACGCCGTTCGGTATTCGCACAGCTCGACGTTGCGGAGCCTGCAGATCATCTTCGGTGTCGGTCCGCTGCTCTGCGACGCCGCGAACGCCGTGGACCTCAGCGACCTGTTCGTGACGTTCCCTTGACGAATCGCTGGACGTGCTCGCAGTGCCGGCTGAAATTTCGGCGAGTCGGAGCGAGGAAACGCCATGAACCCGCATGCCTGGCATTTGCGTCCCGTGTTCGTGCTTCTCGCGGCAAGCTGCGGCGGCAGCTCGTCGAGCGCGGTATCGAAGTTCATCGGGAACTGGGCCGCGACCGTGCATACGACCCGGACCTGCGGCGATTCGGTGGGACAGGGAGACTCCAGCGTCACCATCCAGCTCGCCGCCGGTTCGGGAGCGGACCTGGAGTCCACTTCGTCCGACGGCTGTGTCTTCAAGTTCCGCGTCAGCGGCGACACGGCAACGCTTTCGAATGCGCCGGTGAGCTGCAACGCCGCGGTCCCCAGCATCCCCGGGACGACGACGGTCAACGACTACACGCTCACGACCAGCGACGGGCATCATGCCACGCTGAGCAGCTCGGGCACGCTGGCGGAAAACACCGAGACTTGCACCTTCACGATCACTGGCTCAGCCACGAAGTAGCTGCGCGGGAATCACAGCCAGACGCGGAAGAAGTAGAAGACCCGTTCCCGCAGCTTCTGCCAGAAGCCGCGCTTGCGGAACTCGTCCGGGATGATGGCTTCGCAGAACTCGAGGTCGTCGCGGAACTTGTCCTCGAGCTGCCCGGCGACGCGGTCGTCCAGCACCTCCAGCGTCACCTCCCAGTTGTACAGAAGGCTGCGCGAATCGAGGTTGTACGAGCCCACCGTGCACCAGGTTCCATCGATGGAGATGGTCTTCGCGTGCAGCATCCCTGGTAGCCACTCGAAAATGCGGACGCCCGCCTTGAGCAGCGACGTCCACGTGTACCGGGAGGCGTCGTTGAGAAAAGGAATGTCGCTGTGGCGCGGCAACATCACCCGCACGTCGACGCCGCGCCGCGCGGCCCGCCTCAGCACCGAGCGGAGCGCGCGGTTCGGGATGAAGTAGGCGGCTTCCATCCAGATGCGCTCCTGCGCCAGCGAGATTGCGTGATGCAGGTGGTGCTGGACCAGACGCCGTCCGAGGAAGCGTCCCACTGCCAGGGCCTGCACCCGCGTGGTGGAACCGTGGATCGCCACGGGCTCCGGCAGTGGCCGACCTGGCGCCGCGAGCCCTTCGTCCCAGTTCTCCGGCTCCGCATACGTCCAGCCCTCCTCGAACAGCCGCTCGAGGTCGCGGAGCACGGGACCTTCGATCTGCGCGTTCACGTCGTTCCAGCCGCGGCCGCCCCAAGCTTTCGGGGCGTAGTCGTCGCCCAGGTTCATCCCGCCACAGAAGGCGACGCGGCCGTCGATGATCAAGAGCTTGCGGTGGTCGCGGACCTGCCAGCCCCAGCGCCGTCGCCAGGGACCGACGGGATGGAAGACCGAGAGCAGGACGCCGGCGGACCTCATCTTCGCGACGTCATCGCCGGAGAAGCCGAACGATCCGGCGCCGTCGATCACGCAGCGCACCCGCACGCCCTCCTGGGCCTTGATGCAGACCGCGTCGACGAAGCGGCGCCCGTTGGTATCGCTCGCCCAGATGTACATTTCGAGCAGGATCTCGCTGCGGGCGAGCGCGATGGCATCGAGCATCGCCGGATATGCGAGCGCGCCCCCGAACAGCCAGCGGATGCGGTGACCGGGCACCATCTGCCGCGGCGTCAGGCAGAGGCGCTCCAGTTCAGCGGCAGTCGAAGATGCCGGGGCGAGCAGGGCGGTATTCAAGGTGCCGCGATTCTATCCGCGGGACGTTCTGGCGGGGTCCTGGCGCAGCCCTGTGTCCAGCTCAATACGCGCGGCATCGTCCATTCCGGCGGGGAGCTGGAATCCGAACGAGCGCAAGTGCACGTCGATCACGCCGTGGGCGAAGGACATCGCATCGGTCCGGGTCATCGTGAACCGGAAGCGCCCGGGGCGCGAGACGTTGCCAAACACGAGCGTTCCCTCGAGGTCGAGCGCGGCATTCTTGCCGGACTTGGGCGCCGTGAGGAGAAAGACGATGTCGCCGTCGCGGGGCAGATTGCGATCCCGGCCGGCGTCGCCGCCGGTGAACGAGCGCAGAGGCACTCTCAGCTCGAGACGGAGCGACCCGTCGGCAAGCTCTTCGAGCTGGCCGGAGAGCCGGCTGGAAAAGGCGGAATACGGGTCGGCATCCAGCGTGATCAGCGCCTGGCCGGGCTCGACCACCCAGCGCCGCTCGGCGCGGGCCGAGCCCGCCGCGAGTATCAACGCCAGAGGAAGCGCTACCGCCATGCGGACATGATGCGCGGCGGCCCGGGGCGGATTCGCGTCAGCGACGGTTGAAATAGTTGAGGGCGATGGCGATGCCCTTCCGAAACGGCAAGGTCGCGCCATACAGCGCCAGCGCCCCCGTCACGAGTCCGATGCGATAAGTGGCGAGATCGCGCGGCGGCACCGTGATGAGCACGATGAACATGATGCCGGTCAGGAAGGCCGTGCTCAGGTACATGAAGCCGAGCGACTCGCCGCGCGGGTCGTAGGGCAGCGCGCAGCGCGGACACTCCTTATACTCAGTGTACGTCCACCAGCGCCGGAAGATGGGCCCGAGCCCGCAGCGCGGACACCTCATCTTCACCCCACGCCAGAAGATCTGACGCGCCTCGCTCACGCAGGCACACTACCTCGAACCGCCTTTCGCGGTCGGCGGGATGCATGACGCAAAACCCAAGCGCTTGGGTTATCATGTTTCAAGTGGACGCCAGGGAGATGGGTCGGCGAGGCGGTCTGAACAAGAGCGCGGCCAAGCGCGCAGCGGCGCGTCGCAACGGGGCACGCGGCGGGCGGCCGCGCGATGCGAACCTGCTTGCTCGCGAGGTCGCAGAGGTGTGCGCGCGCCTGGGCCCACAGCTTCCCGAGCTGGATCCCGGCGACCTGCGTCTGATCGTTCGCTGTCTTCTCTTGCCACCCGCGCGCCGTGCCGTGTTCCTCGTCCGGCGGAAGGACGGGCGTTATGTCTTCTGACATCTCGGAGAAGACGCTGGTCGCACTGGCCAAGGCGCTTCGTGCGGCGAAACTCGAGGCCATCATCATCGGCAATTCCGCGAGCATGCTGAATGGGGCGCCGGTGACGACCCAGGACATAGGCCTCCTCATCCGGGATACGAAGACGAATCGGCGGAAGCTCGCCCGATTCGTCGACGAGATCGGCGGGTCCGCTCCGATGCCGGTCTCCGAGCTGAGCAAGGTCGAATGGATCGAAGGCCGCCTCGCGGTGCCCGTCGAGATTCACTACGACCGCATCGCTGGCGGCCTGACGTTCTCATCCGTGCGGTCTCGCGCGCAGGTCGTCGTCGTCGGTGACCAGAAGCTCCTCGTTGCCTCCCTCGCCGACGTAATCCGCTCGAAACAAGCGGCTGGCCGGTCCAAGGACCACGCGGTGCTGCCGATCCTCCGGGATACGCTCGCCGTCAAGAGGAAGCTGGAAGGTTGAGCCTCACGCCATCCCGCCGAGGATCTACCGCGCACGCCACGACGGACAGTTTCCTCAATTGGGCAGACTACCTCAATTCCGTTGCGACCGACGGCGCCCAGCGCAAGCCCCAGCCGCGCTTCCGATGATAGGGGGCAGGCCCGGGACGCATTGATGGGAATTCCGGCTACCGACGATTCGCGATGCGTGCGCACGCAGGCCGCACGGCTTCGCTGAAGCGTATGACCCATCTATAGGCCGCCTGATCGCGGTCATTTGACTGTATTGCGGGATGGGACCATGGTCGAGAGACAGGGACCCATGGCCGGAAGAGCGAGCAGCAGTACGCCCGACGAGACGCCAGCGGGCGCCGTCCCTTCTCAGTGGCCAGTCTACGGCGGCCGATATGCCGTCGAGGCGGAGCTTGGACGCGGGGGGATGGGGCGCGTGCTGCGGGCGCGCGATCTGAAGCTCGGGCGCGCCATAGCACTCAAGGTGCTCGTCCCCGGAAAGCACGACGAACAGCAGCAGGTTCGTTTTGAACAGGAAGCGCGCGCGGCCGGCGCGCTCGATCATCCCAACATCGTCGCGGTGCACGACGTCGGGGGGCACGGGGACGAGGCCTACATTGTCACTGAGTTGCTCGAAGGCGAGACGCTTCGATTGGTGATGAAGAACGGACCGCTCGCCCCCGAAAAGGTGCTCGACCTGGGTACGCAGCTAGCCGATGGGCTCGCCGCCGCGCACCGGAAGGGTATCATCCACCGCGATCTAAAGCCGGAGAACCTCTTCCTCACCGAGGAGGGCCGGCTGAAGATCCTCGACTTCGGAATCGCCAAGCTACTGCCCGAGGCGACGGACGGTCCAGCGCGTTTTAGCACCGATACCGGCGCGGTGATCGGCACGCCGGTGTACATGTCGCCGGAGCAGATACGTGGGCATTCCGCCGACGCCCGCTCCGACGTGTTCGCTTGCGGGGCGATCCTGCACGAGATGTTGTCCGGCTCGCCGCCGTTTGCCCGCACCACCACGCTGGAGACGGCGTACGCAATCCTGCGCGATTCGCCCGCAGCGCGGCCCAACGGTCCGCTATCGCGGATCGCCGGCCGCTGTCTGGAGAAAGAGCCTGCGGCGCGTTATGCGAACGCCGGCGAGCTACTCGACGATTTCCATGCGCTCGCCAAGGGCGCGCGCATCACTGCCGGAATGGCCGGGCGTCGCCGCGTGACGGTGATCGTAGCGGTCGTGCTGATGTCGGCGCTCGCCCTCGCGCTGTTGGCTCGACGGTACATTCGCGAGCGCCAAGGAGCCGCACGTATCAAGATAGCCGTGGCCGACTTCACCAACGAGACGGACGACAAGGACTTGAGCGGCCTTTCCGGGATGCTGATTACATCGCTGGAGCAATCCAAGCGGCTCCACGTGCTCACCCGGGGTGCGATGTACGAGACGCTTAAACAAATGGGAAAGACGGACGTGCAACGCATCGATGAGCCGTTGGCGCGCGAGCTTGCCAGGCAGGTGCCGCTCGATGCGCTGGTCCTGGCTTCGATCCGGCGTTTCGGCGAAGTCTACGCGATCGACGTAAAGGTGCTCGATCCCAGCAAGAACGAATATCGGCTAGCCGCCAAGGATCAAGGGCGTGGCAAGGAGGGCGTCCCGGGCATGATCGATCAAGTGTCCGAGCATGTTCGCATAGGTCTCGGCGAGACGCCGCCGGATTTGAAGGCCGCGAGCGTGCCAGTGGCGCGCAGCACCACCGCGAATCTCGAGGCCTACCGGCATCTGTTCCGCGGCGAGCAGTTGGTCCTACGCGACCTGGACCCCGATGTCGCACGGCAAGAGTTCCGCCAGGCGATCGCGCTTGATCCCGACTTCGCGCTCGCGCACCTCCGTCTCTTTCAGCTCGGAGGTGTCGAATCCGAGTTGGACCTGACAAGGGCGCTGACCCTCGCCGACCGTTTGTCAGAGAAGGATCGGTGCAGCGCCCGCGCGGGCCTATCCCTCGTGCAGGGCCGCCAGGCGGAAGCGGTCGCGTTGCAGAAAGATTGCGCCGACCGGTTTCCGGACGATGAATGGATAGGCGGTGTCGCCGCCGACTGGAGTTACCACACCGGAGATGTCGAAACCGCGGCCGCGTACTTGGAGAAGCGCCTCACGGTCAATCCGGTCTTCACGGAAGGATTCTACGAGCTGATGGTTGCCTGGCAGCTGCGCGGGCGGTTCGATCGGATGTTGGCACTAACGAAGGAGTCCGTCAGGAAGCATCACACCCCGGTGGCTTATGGCTATCTCGTCTGGGCGTTTCTGGCGGCAGGCAATGGGAGCGCGGCTGAGGAAACCGTTCAGGAGATGGAGCGCCGGTTCCCTGGCGACTGGACAGCGGTCCGGATCCGACTCGGCGTTCATGCCCACGCGTGTGAGCCGGAA
>VBKI01000036.1 GCA_005879535.1 Deltaproteobacteria bacterium
GAGCACGCTCGCCTTCTCCTTCGCGGTGCCGATGAGCCGCAGCCCACGGACCTCACGCAGCGCCTCGGTGGCGTAGGCGAGCAGATCGTGCTCGTGAGCTGCGATCGCAGGGAGGCCCAACGCGCTCACGTAGTCGATGGCCGCCCCGAGCCCGATCGCCCCGGCGATGTCGGGCGTGCCCGCCTCGAACTTGTAGGGGAGCTTGTTCCAGGTGGTCTTCTCGAAGGTGACCGAGCTGATCATGTCGCCTCCGCCCTGCCAGGGAGGCATTTCCTCGAGCAGCTCCGATCTGCCGTAGAGAACGCCGATCCCGGTCGGCCCGAACAGCTTGTGCCCCGAGAAAGCGTAGAAGTCGCAGCCCAGCGCCTGAACGTCGACGGCGAGATGCGGCACGGCCTGCGCCCCGTCCAGGAGCACGGGGATCTTCCTCCGGTGCGCCATCTCGACGATGCGGTGGACGGGATGGATGGTGCCGAGCGCGTTGGAGACATGGCCCAGGGCGACCAGCTTCGTGCGCGGCCCGATCAGGCGCTCCAGCTCGTCGAGCACGAGCTGGCCGTCGTCGTCCATGCCAGGGGACGATGTTGGAGTGGTGCTCCATCACGGTGATGAGGATCTCGTCTCCCGGGCGGACGCGGCGGCGGCCGTAGGTCTGCGCGACCAGGTTGATCGCCTCGGTGGTGCCGCGAACGAAGATGATCTCTTCCGCGTGCCGCGCATTGATAAAGCGCTGCACCTTCTCGCGAGCCGCCTCATACGCCAGGGTGGCACGCTCGGACAGGAGATGGACTCCGCGGTGCACGTTGGCGTTGTCCTCCAGGTAGTAGCGCGCGATCGCGTCGATCACCGCACGCGGCTTCTGGCTGGTCGCCGCGCTGTCGAGATAGACGAGCGGCTTCCCGCGGACCTCTTGGTCGAGGACCGGGAAGTCCTTGCGAACCCTCTCGACGTCCAGCGGCGCGACCCGGCCTCCCTCGCGCAAGGCCTCGGCCGTCATGCGACCTCCTTCAGCTTCTCCCACTCCGGCAGCCGCGAGGTCACCAGTTCCCGCACCCGCGCCCGCAGCGGCGCGAGCGGGATGAGGTTCACCATTTCGCTGGCGAAGGCGTAGGTGAGCAGGCTCTTCGCCGCCTCCTGGCCGATTCCACGCGACCGCAAGTAGAAGAGTGCGTCCTCGTCGAGCTGGCCGACGGCGGCCCCGTGGGCGCACTTGACGTCGTCGGCAAAGATCTCCAGCTGCGGCTTGGTGTCGACGACCGCCTCGTCGGAGAGGAGCAGGTTCTTGTTCGTCTGGCTGGCGTCCGTCTTCTGCGCGTCGTGTCGCACCAGCACCCTTCCGCTGAACACGCCCCGCGACTGGCCGTCGAGCACGCCCTTGTACAGCTCGCGGCTGGTGCAGCGCGGGCTCTGGTGATCGATCAACGTGCGGTTGTCGAGGTGCTGCTTGCCGGTCGCCATGTAGAGGCCGTTCAGCGTGCATTCGCTTCCCTCTCTGGCGAAGAGCGCGCGCACGTCGTTCCGCGCGAGCGCGGCGCCGAGGGCGACCGAATGGGAGTTGAAGCGGCTGTCCCGGCCGTGCTGGACCTGGGTGAGCGCGATGTGGAAGGCGCGCGCGCCCTCCTCTTGCAGCTTGTAGTGATCGAGCTGCGCGTTGTCGCCGAGTACAACCTCAGTGACGGCGTTGGTGAAGTAGACCTCGTCGGAGAGGCCGGCCCAGGTCTCGATCACCGTGGCCTGGCTGCCGGCGCCAAGCACGATCAGGTTTCGCGGCTGAGACAGGGTCGGCTTCCTGTGCGCGGTCGAGACGAAAAGGAGATGGATCGGCGCCTGCAGGATCGCCCCGGCCGGCAGATGAATGAACGCGCCGTCCTCGATGAACGCGGTATTGAGCGCCGTCAGCGCGTCGCGCTGGTAATCGGCGTGGCGGGCCAGTTCCCGCTCGACGAATTCCGGCCGCTCAGCGTGCGCGGTACCAAGGCCCCCGATGTATGCGCCACCGGTGCTGGTTCCGCGCGACGAAAGCTCTGCGCGGTAACGGCCGTCGACGAACACGAGGCGGATGGCGGCGTCCCCTGGCGAAACTCCGGCCAGACGGTCGAGCTGCTCCAGAGTCGGCGGCCTCGCCTCCTCGGGAGGGGCGAACTGGATCTGCGTGAGCGGAGCAAGGCTTGTGTACTTCCAGTCCTCGTCCTGCGTCGTAGGGAGCCCCAGCTCGGCGAAACGCGCGAACGCCGCCTGGCGGAGTAGACCGATCCGCCCGGCTCCTCCGTCGAGCAGCTTGAAATTCGCGCGCAGGCTGCGGGCAAAGTCCGTCATCTCCCTGCTTCCTGCCGCACAGGCGGCTCGACCAGCGCGTAGCCCTTCTGCTCCAGCTCGACCGCCAGCTCCCGGTCGCCGGATCGGACGATGCGGCCGTTGCTCATCACGTGCACGCGGTCGGGGACGATATAATTGAGGAGCCGCTGGTAGTGGGTGATGACGATCATCGCGCGGTCTTCCTTGCGCAAGCTGTTGACGCCGTTGGCGACGGTGCGGAGCGCGTCGATGTCCAGACCAGAGTCGGTCTCGTCGAGGATGGCGAGCCTGGGATCGAGCACCGCCATCTGGAAGATCTCGTTGCGCTTCTTCTCCCCGCCGGAGAACCCCTCGTTGACCGAGCGGCCCGTGAAGCTCGGGTCCATCGCCACCAGCTTCATCTTCTCCTTGGCGAGCGCGAGGAAATCCATCGCGTCCAGCTCCTCTTCGCCTCTGCGCTTGCGGAGCGCGTTGAGCGCGGTCCGCAGGAAATAGAGGTTGCCGACGCCGGGAATCTCCACCGGGTACTGGAAGGCCATGAAGATGCCCGCCACGGCGCGCTCCTCGGGGGAGAGGGCGAGCAGATCCTTTCCTTCGTAGAGGACTTCGCCTTTGGTCACCTCGAAGGTCTCGCGCCCGGCGAGGACCTGCGCGAGCGTGCTCTTGCCCGAGCCGTTCGGGCCCATGACGGCGTGCACCTCTCCGGCGCCGACTTCGAGATCGATGCCGCGCAGGATGTCCTTGTCCGTGTCGCGCACCTTGGCGTGCAGGTTCTTGATCCGGAGGATCGGGGCGTTCCGCGTCGTCATGCGATGCTCCCCTCGAGGCTCACGCTGAGGAGCTTCTGCGCCTCTACCGCGAACTCCATCGGCAGCTCCTTGAAGACCTCCCGGCAGAAGCCGTTGACGATCATCGAGACCGCGTCCTCCTGCGAGATGCCGCGCTGCGTGCAATAGAAGAGCTGGTCCTCGCCAATCTTCGAGGTGGAAGCCTCGTGCTCGACCTGCGAGGAGGTGTTCTTCACCTCGATGTACGGCATCGTGTGGGCCCCGCAGTCGCTGCCGAGCAGGAGCGAGTCGCACTGGGTGTAGTTGCGCGCTCCGGTTGCGCCCTTCTGGATCTTCACCAGGCCCCGGTAGGTGTTCTGCCCGTGGCCGCCCGAGATCCCCTTGGAGAGGATGGTGCTGCGCGTGTTCTTGCCGATGTGGATCATCTTCGTGCCGGTGTCCGCCTGCTGGTAGTTGTTCGTCAGGGCTACCGAGTGGAATTCCCCGACCGAGTCGTCGCCCTGCAGGATGACGCTCGGGTACTTCCAGGTGATCGCCGATCCGGTCTCCACCTGCGTCCAGGAGATCTTCGAGCCCTTGCCCCGACACGCGCCGCGCTTGGTCACGAAGTTGTAGATGCCGCCCCGGCCTTGCGCGTCGCCCGGATACCAGTTCTGCACCGTCGAGTACTTGATCTGCGCCTTGTCGAGCGCGACGAGCTCGACCACCGCCGCATGGAGCTGGTTCTTGTCGCGCATGGGCGCGGTGCAGCCCTCGAGGTAGCTGACGTAGGCGCCCTCCTCCGCGATGATCAGCGTGCGCTCGAACTGGCCGGTGTTCTCGGCGTTGATGCGGAAGTAGGTCGAAAGCTCCATCGGACAGCGCACGCCCTTGGGGACATAGACGAAGGAGCCGTCGCTGAAGACGGCCGAGTTCAGCGTGGCGAAGAAGTTGTCCGAGTAGGGGACCACCGACCCGAGGTACTTCTTCACCAGCTCCGGATGGTTCTGCACCGCCTCGGAGAACGAGCAGAAGATGACGCCCGCCTTGGCCAGCTTCTCCTTGAAGGTGGTGGCCACCGAGACACTGTCGAAGACGGCGTCCACTGCCACGCCGGACAGCCGCTTCTGCTCCTCCAAGGGGATGCCGAGCTTGTCGAAGGCCTTGAGCAGCTCGGGATCGACCTCCTCGAGGTTCTTCGGCCCCTGCCCCTTCGGCTTCGGCGCCGAGTAGTAGACGATGTCCTGGTAGTCGATGGCCGGATAGCGCACGTTCTGCCAGCGCGGCTCCTTCATGGTGAGCCAGTGGCGGAATGCCTTCAGGCGCCACTCCAGCATGAACTCCGGCTCGTTCTTCTTTGCCGAGATGAGCCGGATGACGTCCTCGCTCAGCCCGCGAGGAACGGTGTCCGTCTCGATGTCGGTGACGAACCCGTACTTGTACTGGCGGGAGGTCAGTTCCTGAAGCGCTTTTGCGGTAGTGCTCACGAGACCGTCCTCAATGGAAAGAGCTCCGGATGCGAGTGGATGAAGCCGGCCATCTCCGGCTCGCTGCGGAGCAGGTCGCTGAGCTTCGTGCTCTGCAGCGCGCGCTGCACCGCCTGGTCGACCGCGATCCACAGCGAGCGGATCGAGCAGTCGCTGTTCCGCACGCAGGTGCGCTCGACGCCCTTGTGCTGGTCGCAGAAGCCGGCGGGATAAAAGCTGTCGCCAAGAGAGGCGAGTACCGTGCCGACGTTGATCTGCTCCGCCGGCCTGGCGAGCTGGTAGCCTCCCTTGCGGCCGCGGACGCTCTTCACCAACCCGCCGCGCCGCAACAGGCGCATCAGCTTGTGCACGTGGGCCTGACTCAAGCCCTCCCGCTCGGCGATCTCGGGGGTCGTCATGGACCCCTCTTGCCCCCGCGCCACCTGGAGCAGGCAACGAAGCCCGTATTCTTCTTGTGCTGAGAGCCTCATCTTCGCCCCTGCGGCGCCCTCTCTGGGCCCGGTAGGTGGCGTAACGAAACCATACAATTAAGTCAAGTTTATCTGGCCTCGGTGATGCGGCGCGGCATGCACGCTTGGCAGGTCCTTCGCCAAGCGCCGGCATGCCATGCGCCTCAACCCAGTTGTATCTCGGGAGGGACCCCGGGATTCATCAACGAGGCACCCCCATCCGCGTAGATGATCTGTCCCGTGATCCAGGCGGCCTGCTCGGAGCACATGAGCGCAGCGACATTGCCCACGTCTTCCGGCGTTCCCAACCGCCCCATCGGTGTCCATCCGCGCACGTGCCAGTTCCGGATGAGATCCTGGGCCTGGGATGGCAGCGTGTTCAGGACGCTGTTCTCCGTCCACCCTGGGCTGATCGCGTTCACCGTGATCCCGCGCTTCGCGAGTGCCACCGCGAAGTAACGCACCAGCGACTCGAGCGCCGCCTTGGCCGAACCCATGCCCACCCAGGGTTGCAGGCCGCCTGTGCGGCTCCCTTCGGCGTAGGTAAGGGCGAGGATCCTGCCTCCAGTACCCATGAGTGGAATCGCCTCGCGCACCCCGACGAGGAACGCCTTCGCCTGAGAATCGAACGCCGCGTCCCATTGCTCGAGGGTGATCTGCGTGGGACCCTGGAAGAAGGCAGGTATCTCAGGCCGTGCGTTGCTCACGAAGACATCGAGCTTCCTGAATTGCCCGTGGACCTTGCGGAACATCTGCTTGATCTCTTCGGGGCGCGTTACATCGGCCTGCACGATGAATCCGTCAGAATCGCGTCTGCGGACTTCGGCAAGCGTGTCGTTGGCGGCACGCTCGTTCTTGTAATAGTGGATGGCGATCTTCACGCGCTGCTCCGCCAGCTTCAACGCAATCCCTCGACCGATGCCACGAGAGCTTCCGGTGATCAGGGCATATGTCGCATCGGGCATATCGACCTCCTCAACGAGCCGGAACAGGTGGACTTGCCGCGGTTGCTGCCGGGCGGCTGCCTCGCGCGATTTGCGCCTTACTCCCCGCGCATTAGCGGGTCAAGCGCAGGTCTCGGTTCTCGAGCTGCTTCAGCACACCACGCCGTGCGCTACTTCTCCGCATCCGCCAGCACGCGGCGCTCGAGATCCGCGACGGCTGCGAGGAGTGCGCGAACTTCGCTGGCGAATGCCGACGTGATGCGCGAGGCGCGGAACAGGGCCCTCCCCGCATCGGTGAGGCTGGCGTTCACGGCGAGGAGCTGGGTACGGCGAAAGTCGATGACGATCTCATCCTGCATCCCGACAGCATACGCCCTTTCCTCCGAACCGCACGTAACGAGATGCGCGCGGCCGCGGCGGCCAGTCAAAAGCTAGGGCGAGCCCAATGAGCTGTCGTACACGACGATGGAGTCCGCTGAAGCGTGTCCACCTTCCCTGTCGTGCAGGACGCAGGTGCCGCCGGAGGCAAGGAATCCACCGTCATTCAGTCGGCTGACGCCGCCGGATGCGCAAAGGATGATGACCGCTGGCTCCTGTCTTTGTGCGTGGACGCGGTCGGCCAGCAGAAGCGATCCTCCGATGAGCAGGACGGCCGCCCAGAGTCTTCCACGCGCCGGCGCGGACAGCATGAACGACGTGAGAGCGGTGGTCGCGATGGCGAGGCCGAGCGAGACCACGAATGCGATCGGGTCGAGGCCGAGCGCGATCAGCAGTCCCGTCACGGGATCCCCCATGTTTATTTTCTAACTCGCCCAGCCGGGTGCGTCGGTAAGCGTCGATATAGGTTCGCGTAGGGCGCGGCTCACCGCGGACCCCACTCGTCGTAATCTGATCGAGAGGAAGCGCCATGCCGAGCGCAGTCTGTCACAAGCTCTTCAACCCGACCTGAAGTCCGCTGGCCGGCGTCGCGAAGATCTTTCCCTTGGTCGGCGACAGGTCCTGGTTCTCGACCGACCAGTCGAAGCGCCGGAGCATCCGCACCGCAAAGACCTTGAGCATCAGGGTGGCCAGGGCTTCGCCCGCGCAGCGGTGGCCCTCGGCGTGGATGCCGCCGCCGTGCGGGATCCATGCCTTCTCCTGCCGGTCGGTCGCGTTGAGCCAGCGGTCCGGATCGAATCGCCCTGGGTCGGGAAAGATGCCGCCGTCGAGCAGCGTGGGGCCGATGCAGCCCACCGCCTTGTGCCCCACGGGAATGCGCACGCCGTCGAACGAGCACTCGCGCATCACCTTGCCGAAGAATGTGATCGGCAGCACCGGCGCGACCCGGCGGGATTCCTTGCACACGCGGTCCAGGTAATCGAGCTTGCGGATCGCAGCCATGTCCAGCGCACCCGACGGCGCCTGACGCCGGATCTCCTCACGCGCGCGAGCGCGGATTTCCGCGTAGCGCCCGAGACACTGTGCGAGAAACGAGAGGCCGCCGATGACCGCGGCGTAGGCCCCGAAGAAGTGGAAGGTCTCGATGCGCACCTCGTCGCGGGTGAGCTTGTCGCCGCCATCGCGCGCAGCGAGCAGGCGGGAAAGCACGTCCTTGCGGGGGCTACGCTCGTGCTCATCGATGGCGCGGTCGATGAGGCTGAGCAGGAACTTGCGCGCCTGGAGCGCGCGCGTGAATGGCGTGAATGGCAGGCGTAGAGGCAGGGAGAGGAGGCCGGCGGCGAAGCGATCGAAGGCGGCCTCGATGCGGGGATCGCCGGACTGCGGGTCGGCGCCGATGAACAACGACCCTGCGATGGCGAAGCCCATCGCGTTCAACTCCGGCACCCAGGCGAATCGGCCCAGGCCGGCCCAGCGGTTCGCGTACCGATCGATGACCTGCTCGATGGTAGGCAAGTACTCCTCGAGCGCGTCGGCGGTGAAGGCTCGCATCAGGAGCCGCTTGCGGCGCCGCTGCTTTTCGCCGTCCAGGAACGGGACGGCCTCCGGGTTGAACAACTCCTCGACGTGCGGCGGGTTCGCCCCGGCGCGGGCGACGTTCTTGTCGTCGAGGACCAAGGCGAAGGCCTCGGGACCGACGAAGCACGCGGTGGGCGCGCCGAAGACGTCGATGCGGAAGACCGGACCCAGCTCGCGGGCGCGCTTTTGCAGGAAGCCGGCGGGGTCGCGCACGAACGCGAGCGTGTCGCCGATCAGCGGCAAGGAGAAGCGCGCCGGCAGCTCGCGCGGTGGTTGGCGGGAATTTGTGTCGGCCATGCGAATGCCCCCGCGCGCGATGTACTGCAACGGCGACGGATTGCCCAGCGGCTGCTGGCGGCACATCTCCTGGCAAAAAAAAAGAGGGCGGCCGCCTTGACCGCCCTCCGACGAACGAGTGCTGGCTACGCTCGAGCGGCGATTTTGTGGATGGTCGAGTTGGAAACCTCGTACGTCTGAAGCTGAGGAGTCCCGTCGACGACCTTGCCCAGCGCCTTCAGCACTTCCGGATAGGCAGAGCGGCTGTAGGCCTCCGCGTTCTCCTTCGACTGCCAGAAGCTGATCGCGACCGCTTCCGTTCCGCCGGGTACGATGAAGGCCACTTCGTCCTGGAAGCCCTCTTGCTTGCGAAGTACGGGAAGTACTTCCTTCTCGAGGGTCTGCGTGAACTGCATGGTGCTGTTGGGCTTGAGCTGCATGCGGACATTTCTAGCGAACATTTTCGCCTCCGGGCTGCTGATGACTAAGTCTTCAGGAGATCGGGATGATCTGACTTAGTTCAGAAGACCCGAGGCGCGAGCACGTGTGCTCAGCGGATCGTGGGGTCTAACCGGTTACCGCGGCCGGCGCGAAGAAATCGACATCGCGTGCGCGCGAGTGTTCGGCCCGCCAAGCGCCAGGCGCAATTGATCCAGACCGCCGGTCCCGTCGCGGCCCGCATCCGCGAGGCGGACCTCGGCGCGATCCACTTCGCGTGGGCCGGCCCCGTCGAGTCGGCGGCTCACGCGCACTACTTCAGGCTGCACGGGACGCGGCTTCTCGTGGAGCACGACAACACGCAGACGCCGTAGGCGTGTCGCTCGCTGCATCCGTAGTCAAGGCTCGGACACGGCAGCGTACACACGGTGCGCAGAAGCACATACCCGCCGCCTCCATTCGCCCGATTGCTCATTATTGGACTTGAGTTGACGCGACCGCGAGTGTCGAGCCTCGGGGGACCCGCCGCACAAGGAGAGAAATGAGCAACGGCTTGGTGCCGCCTGCCACTCGTCGACGCGTCCTGGCGCTGCTCGCGCTGGGCATCCTCGCGGCGTGCGGGAGCGGATCGCAAAAAGACGCGGTTCCGTTCCACGCGGCTCCCAGGCCGCGCTTCGTCTTCATCAACGGCGATTTCGAAAACGACCCGATCGGGACGACGCCGCCCTCGGGTTGGACGCTGCTCAACTATCTGAACGCAAATGGCGTGAGCGGAACCGCGAGCGCGCCCCCGTCGAGCTTCTCGGCGCTCAACCTGTCCGGGGTCGGCACCGGCGTCAACGCGACGTATGTCGTCGGCGGGACGGCGCTGACGCAGGCCGACCCCGATCTCGGCACCGGGCAGACGTTCCGGTTTCCCCTCTACGGACAGCGTGCCGCGCGGCTCAACTACAAGGATGCGACGACGTACGGAAAGAACAAGAACGCCAACGTGCTCAAGCAGTCGATGACGGTGGGCCTCGCTGACGTGGACCCGACCGACGGGCAGATCCACGTGCGGTTCGCCATCGCGCCGGTGCTGGAGAACCCGTCGCATGCGTTCAATCAACAGCCCTACTTCTACGTCGAACTGCTCAACCTGACGCGCGGCACGACCCTCTACACGGGCTTCAACACCGCCGGGCAAACGGGAGTCCCGTGGCACACCACCACTAGCATCGCCACGGGGAATGCGACCCAGTGGCTCGACTGGGCCCTCGTCGACATCGCCCCGGTCAGTTCCGCGCTCTCCGCCGGCGACCAGGTCCAGCTCACGGTGGTCGCCTCGGGTTGCTCGCTCGGCGGTCACTTCGGCCGCGTCTACCTCGACGGTATGGGCTCGACGGTCCCAGGACCCTACGTGTCCGCCAGCGCTCCGCAGTCCGTGAACGCCGGGGCCACGCTGACCTACACGCTGCGGTATGCGAACGGCGGCACAACGGCGGCGCTCGGTGCGCACGTCGATCAGGTCACCCCTCCCAATACCACCTTCGCCTCGGTGTCTGGCATCACCGGGTGCACGACGCCGGCGGTGGGGAGCGCAGGAACGATCTCGTGCCCGCTTGGGACGCTGAATCCTGGGGCGTCGGGCAGCTTTACCGTCACCGTCAACGTCGCGGCTACGGCGACCGGCAGCATCGTCAACGGAAACTATTCGATCGGTTCAGTCAACGCGCCGACGCTCCTCGGCGCGAAGGTCACGACCGCGGTCAACGCGTCGACCACGCGCTACGCCGACATTGTGGTCGTGAAGACCGCGAGCGTCGCCGCGGTGCAACCGGGCGCCACGTTCACCAGCGGGGCGAACAACCCGCTCTACACGATCACGATTACCAACAACAGCACCACGGACCAGATCCGCTCCTCGCTCGGGCGCAGCGTCACGTTCACCGACGTGATCCCATCGCAGCTCACCAGCGTGACGTGGGCCTGCACGGTACTGACCTTCGGCAGCGGAACCGGCAGCGGAACCGGCGGAAACGCGACGACGAAGTGCCGCGACCAGGGCGGGCAGGCGAACCTCAACGGAACCGGCAACTCCATCTCGCTCTCGCCGCGCCTCGGATTCAACGGCGGCGCCGGCGGCGGGCAGATCACCATCAAGGTCTTCGGCACCATCTCGGCGAGCGCCTCGGGGACGATGGTCAACACCGCGGGCACCTCGGCGCCGAGCGGGACTACCGATCCCGACCTCACCAACAACAGCTCGACCGTCTCCGTTTTCGTCGGGACGCCCCGCACGCTGACGGTCACCAAGGCCGGCGGCAACGCGAACGGCTCCGTCTCCTCCGCGCCCGCAGGCCTCGCTTGCGGCACGAGCTGCGGATCCGCCTCGGGGACGTTCGCGGATGGGTCGCAGGTGGTGCTGAGCGCCTCTCCTATCGCGGGCGCCTCGTTCACGGGATGGAGCGGGACGGGGCTGCCCGCCGCGTGCACCGCCAGCCCAGCGCCGTCGAGCTGCACGCTCACCATCTCCGGGAACATGAACGTCACCGCGACGTTCGCGCCGCCGCCCGCCATCGCCGCGCCGGCGGCGGTCTACGTCTACTCGGGAAACAACCAGCTCGCGCCCACCGGCACGGCATTCGCGAGCCCCCTCGCCATCCTGGTCGTCGACTCGAATGGCACTCCGGTACCGACCACGACCGTCTCATTCGCCGCGGTCCCGTCCGCGGGAGGCGCGTCCGCCGGTCTGGGGGCCGGCACCGCCACCACCAACTCGTCGGGCATCGCGACGCTGACCGCGACCGCGAATGCCACGCCGGGCACGTACACGGTGAATGCGACGGTGAGCGGCGTCTCTTCTCCTGCGACGTTCACGCTCACCAACGTAGGCCCGCCCGCGTCGATCACCTACGTCAACGGCGGCAGCTCGACCGATCCGCAGCTCGCTCCGATCAATACCCAGTATGCGGCGCCGCTGGTCGCGTTGGTACGCGACGCTGCCGGCAATCCCATCCCCGGCACCACCGTGACCTACACGGCGGTGCCTGCCTCTGGGGCCTCGTGCACCGTGTCGAACGGCACCTCGAGCGGCGCGAGCGTGAGCGCCACGACCGACCCATCCGGCATGTCGAGCGTGACGGCGACTGCCAACGCCACGGTCGGCGCTTTCACCGTGACGGCCTCGGTCGCCGGCGTCGCCACCCCCGCGACGTTCCGCCTGCAGAATGTCTCCACCGGTCCCGCGGCCGTCTTCATCGTGAGCGGGAACCAGCAGACGACGCCGACCGGCGCAGCATTCGCGAGCCGGTTGGTCGTCGTGGTCGCCGACGCGTCGGGCAACTCACTGCCCGGCGTCACGGTGAATTTCGCGGCGCAGACCGGCTCGAGCGGCGCGACTGCGACGCTGTCCGCAGCCACCGCCGTCACCGACAATTCAGGGCTCGCCAGCGTTACCGCCACCGCGAACGCGACGGGCGGCGTCTTCACGGTCACCGCCAGCGTGTCCGGCGTATCGACGCCAGCGACGTTCACGCTCACGAACGACGGCGGCGAGACCATCCAGGTGCAGGCGGGCAGCCCCCAGACCGCTACGGTGGGAACGGGATTCGGCTCGCAGCTGCAGGCCCTCGTCCTGGACGGGACTGGCGCCGCGGTGCAAGGAGCGGTGGTCACGTTCCAGGCGCCCGCCAGCGGGGCGACGGCGACGCTGAGCGGCGGCTCCGCCTGCGTCCCGGCCGCGGCGGGGTGCATGACGGCGACGACGAATGCGTCCGGGATCGGGAGCGTCAGCGCGACGGCCAACTCGATCTCCGGACGATACGCGGTCGCCGCGTCGACGCCCAACGCCCCGACGGCGGCGAGCTTCGATCTCACGAACGAGTGCACCGCGGACTCCCAGTGCACCCTCATCACTCCCATCTGCGACTCGTCGACCCGTTCGTGCATCGCGTGCGCGACCAACACGCAGTGCAGCACCAAGAACGCCTCGCAGCCGTGGTGCGACGCGTCAGGCAGCTGCTTCGCGTGCACCGCCGACAGCCAGTGCAGCGGCTCGACCCCCATCTGTAGCCAGGCGACCAACTCCTGCGCGACGTGCACGACCGACGCACAGTGCGGCAACAAGGATCCGGCGAACCCCTACTGCCTTCCCTCCGGCACCTGCATCTCCGGGTACACGATCACTTCCTCCGCGGGAGCGCACGGCACGGTGTCCCCTTCCGGCGCGCAGACGGTCGCGCCTGCGGGGACCCTCGCCATCTCGATCACACCCGACGCGCACTACCACGTCGCTGACGTGCTCGTGGACGGCGGCTCGGTCGGGGCGGTCGCGAGCCATACGTTCACGAACGTCAGCGGCAACCACACGCTCGCCGCGAGTTTCGCCATCGATCAGTTCGCGGTCACGGCCAGCTCGGGCCCGAACGGCACGCTCAGCTGCCCGTCTCCGGTTGACTACGGCCAATCTTCCACGTGCGCCATCGCCCCGGCCGCTGGGTACCAGCTGGCGACGCTCACGGACGACCTCGTCGACGT
Organism: Deltaproteobacteria bacterium; assembly: GCA_005879535.1. Taxonomy (NCBI): domain Bacteria; kingdom Pseudomonadati; phylum Myxococcota; class Myxococcia; species Deltaproteobacteria bacterium. The sequence goes on from VBKI01000036.1 coordinate 13,131, forward strand.
GACCTCGCAGGTGATCGCCGGCAGCTACCTGGTCGCGAACGTCACCGCCCCGCGCTCGATCGCGGCCATCTTCATCAAGTCGCAGGGCACGTCCTGCGGCGGCGACGGCGAATGCGGCACCGGGCACTGCGTGGACGGGTCCTGCTGCGACACGGCTTGCAACGGCCAGTGCCAGGCATGCGACGTCGCTGGCAGCATCGGCACCTGCTCGACGCTGGCTGCCGGAGCGCCGCACGGCTCTCGGGTGGCTTGCGCCTCGGACGGGTCGGCGTGCGGAGGCAGTTGCAACGGGTCGAGCGCCATCGCCTGCGCGTACCCTGGGGTGTCGACGCAGTGCCGCGCCGCCTCCTGCAGCAACGGCGTGGAGACGGTCGCCGCGAGCTGCGCGGGAACCGGCTCGTGCCCTGCCCTGGCGACGCAGTCGTGCGGCGCGTACGGTTGCGGCGCTGTTGCCTGCAAGACGACGTGCGCGGCGGACGGAGACTGCGCCTCGGGCAACTACTGCGACAGCAGCCACGCCTGCGTGGCGAAGAAAGCGCAGGCGAGCGCCTGCGGCGGCGACCATGAGTGCGCGGCGGGCCCCTGCGTCGACGGGCTATGCTGCGATCGCGCCTGCGGAGGACAGTGCGAGGCGTGCGACGTCGCGGGGGGCGTCGGCACCTGCTCAGCCACGACTGGCACGCCGCATGGCACGCGGAGCGCCTGCGCGTCCGACGGTACCGTTTGCGGAGGAAGCTGCGACGGAGTCCATCCGGCGGCCTGCACCTATCCAGGCAACTCCGTCTCCTGCCGCAACGCCTCCTGCGCGGGAGGAACGGCCACGCTCGCCGCCTCGTGCGACGGCGCCGGCACCTGCCCCGCCCTGCAGACGCAGACGTGCGCGCCCTTCAGCTGCGGCCCGGCCGCGTGCAACGGCAACTGCAGCGCCGATTCCGACTGCGCGAACGGCACTTGGTGCTCGGCCGGCGTCTGTGTCCCACTTCTCGCGCCAGGGCAAGCCTGCGGCGGCGCGAACCAGTGCGGATCGCCACACTGCGTCGATGGCGTCTGCTGCGATACGGCTTGTACCGGCCAGTGCGAGGCTTGCGCCGAGAATGGCAGCGTGGGCACCTGCACGTCCGTCGCCGGCGGCCCGCGCAATGCACGGACCGCTTGCGCTTCCGACGGTTCGGTCTGCGCAGGCACGTGCGACGGAATCCATCCGGCCGCCTGCACGTATCCGAACAACGGCACGACGTGCCGGGATCCGTCCTGCAGCTCGGGCATCGCCGTGCTGGCTGCATCATGCGACGGGAGCGGCTCGTGCCCTCCCGAGCAGGACGTCTCCTGCGCCCCGAACACGTGTGGTCCCACGGCGTGCGCCGGCAACTGCACGGTCGATTCCGACTGCCTCTCCGGGAACTACTGCGCCGCCGGTCTCTGCACGCCGCAAAGCGGACCTGGCGTCGCTTGCGGCGGGGCAAACCAGTGCGCCAGCGGTGAGTGCGTCGACGGGGTGTGCTGCGCGACCGCCTGCAACGGCCAGTGCCAGGCCTGCGACGTGCCTGGCTCGGCCGGCGCTTGCACGAACGTGATCGGCGCGCCGCACGGAGCGCGACAGCCGTGCGCTTCCGACGGCAGCGCTTGCGGCGGCGTCTGCGACGGGTCGAGCGCGACCGCATGCGCGTATCCAGCCGCGGAGACGGCCTGCCGGGGCGCGATCTGCGCCGCGGGCGTTGCCACCCTTCAGGCCGCCTGCGACGGCGCCGGCCGCTGCCCGCCGCGGCAGACGCAGGGCTGCAGTCCCTATCTGTGCGGTCCACAGGTGTGCCTCGGCAATTGCACGTCCGACACGGACTGCGTCTCCGGGAACTTTTGCGCAGCCGGCATCTGTACGCCCCTGCTGGCGAACGGCGACCGGTGCGCCGGCGCGAGTCAGTGCGCGAGCGGACAGTGCGTCGACGGCGTCTGCTGCAATGCCGCCTGCGGCGGGCAATGCCAGGCGTGCGACGTGCCCGGCCAGGTCGGCAGCTGCGCCAACGCGGTCGGCGCGCCCCATGGATCGCGGCAAGCGTGCGCTTCCGACGGGACCGCCTGCGGCGGCGCCTGCGATGGGAGCGACGCAACGCAATGCGCGTACCCGGGCGCGACCGTCGAGTGCCGCGCCGGATCGTGCTCGGCTGGCGTGATGACCGAACCTGCGATGTGCAATGGGTCCGGCAATTGCCCGGGCAAGGTGCAGGACTCCTGCGGCACGGGCGGATGCTCCGGCGCGGTGTGCGCGGCAACGTGCAGCAGCGACGCACAATGCGCGGCGAACGCGTCGTGCGTCGCCGGCGAATGCCAGCCCAAGGGCAAGCCGGGCGTCTGGGTGGTAGCGGGCTCCGGGGGCTGCGCGTCGGAAGACGGAAGCGGTGTGGCGGCGTTGCTGGTGGTCGCGCTCATGGGGCTGTGGCGTGCTTGCCGCCGGCGCTCCGCGCGCGGTCGCGCGGTCGCGCTCGTGGGCAAGGCCGTCCTCGCCGCGGCGGTTGCGGCCTCGGTGGCGGCGCGGGCGCAAACCGCGCCCGTGCAGCCGCAGTTCAACGCCGACCGCTTCAACCCCGGCGCGGGCAGCGCCGACATCCTCTCCGTGGGAAGTGCCTCGGTGCCCGAGCACCTGGACGTGCACCTTTCCATCTTCTCCTCTTACGCTCGCGACCCGCTGCGGCTCATGGCAGTGGCGGATTCGAACCAACAAGTTCGCCTGCTGCACAGCCAGACCCTCACGCACCTCGGCGCGAGCGTCGCGTTCTTCGGCAGGTTCGAGCTGGGCTTGACGCTGCCGGTGCTCGTCGCCCAAAGCGCCAGCTCGAACGACCTCCTCGGGCCGCTGATCGCTCCCGGCGAGGGGATCGGGGACGTTCGCCTGGTCCCGAAAGCGCAGCTCTGGCGATCGGAGATCCTCGCGGTGGCCCTTGCCGCGCCGCTGACGCTGCCCACGGGCAGAGGAGACGCCTTTCTCAGCCACGGGAGCGTCACTCTCACTCCGGAGCTTCGGGTCGAATCGAACGCGCTGCCGGTGCGCGTGGCGGCATCGACCGGGATCGCGCTCCGCCGCGGCCGCGAATTCGTGAACCTCTCGGTCGGGAACGCGCTGACGTACGGCCTCGCCGGCGAGCTTCCCTTCTCCTGGCTGGGACAGCGCCTGGCGGCGCTCGCCACGCTGGCCGGAGAGGTCGAACTGCAGCAGTCCGGCGCTGTCGAGCGCCCGATGGAGCTGCTCGCCGCGGTCCGGTGGCGGCTGCCCGCCAATCTGACGTTCACGTTCGGAGGCGGGCCAGGGCTGACGAACGGGTACGGCACGCCGCGGTACCGCGTGTTCGCGGGAATCAGCTTCGACCCGTCGCCGGCGATCCGGCGGTCCATACCCAAGCCGCCGGTGATGGTCCAGGACGTTCCGGTGCCGGCGCCGGCGCCGGCCGAGCCCGCAGCACCGGCGGATGCGCCGGTCGCGGTCGCCGAGGCGGCGCCAGATCCGACCGTACCGCTCGTTCTCGCGCCAACCTCGGGACTCCAGCGCGCAGTGCGGGACGGGCACCTCGCCCTGCTCGTCCAGGTGCAGTTCGCGCATGACGCGGCGACCATCCTGCCGGTCTCGCTTCCTCTGCTCGACCAGGTGATCGAGGTGCTGCGGAACATGCCGGCGATCCGGAAGGTCCGGATCGAAGGGCATACCGACGGGCGTGGCAAGCCCGCCTACAACCGGCGGCTCTCGCAGCGCCGCGCCGAGTCGGTGCTGCGCCATCTCATGGCGGCCGGGATTGACGCCTCGCGGCTCCGGGCGAAGGGATTCGGCGCGGACCGGCCCATCGTTTCCAACGACACCCAAGCGAATCGCGCGAAGAACCGGCGCGTGGAGTTCATCGTGCTCGACGGGCCGAAGCCCGACGCCGCGCAGCACTGAATCCACGCAGTCGAGATCCGTTCCGCGCGCCGGCCTGCCGGACTGCTTCCGCAGTCGCGAGTTCCCTCGTTTCTTGCGGACCGATGATTTCCGCCGCGCCGCGGAGTCCAAGAGTGAGAAAGGAGCTCCAGATGACCGATCGCAAGCTGCTTCCCGGAAAGTTCGTGTGGTTCGAGCTCGTCTCCAGGGACGCCAAGAAGGCGCAGGCGTTCTACGGCGAGGTGCTCGGTTGGAAGGTCAAGCCGTTCCCGATGGGCGACTTCACCTACGAGATGATCTTCGCCGGCGAGACGATGATCGGCGGCTACGCGGCGCCCAGGAACGACCGCCAGCCGTCGCACTGGATCTCGTACGTCTCGGTCGAGGACGTCGACGCCACGGCGAAGGCCGCCGCCGCGAACGGCGGCAAAGTGATCGAGGCGCCGTACGACATCCCGGGCGTGGGCCGGACGGCGCGGATCGCCGACCCGCAGGGTGCCGAGCTGTCCCCGTTCAAGAATGCCATGGGCGATCCGGCCGACGCGCTGCCGCCCACCGGCGGCTGGGCGTGGAACGAGCTGCACACCAACGATGTGACGAAAGCGCTCCAGTTCTACGAGAAGGTCCTCGGGTTCTCCTCGCGCGCGATGGACATGGGGCCGGGCGGCACCTACCACATCCTCTCCAGGGGCGGGGTCGAGCGCGGCGGTGTCACGAGCTACCTGCCGAGCGGTGTGCCACCACACTGGCTGCCGTACGTCGCGGTCGAGGACGCCGACGCGACGATCGCGCGGGCACGAAGGCTCGGTGCGACGATCCCGTTCGGGCCCGAGGACATCGTGGGCGTCGGTCGGATCGGCGCGCTGCAGGACCCGACCGGCGCGGCGCTCGCGATCATCAAGCCGCTGCCGCTGGAGAAACAGCGCTAGTATCCGCACGACGCGGCACGAGGCGCGGGCGCGCTGAGGTGAGTTCAAATGAGCGGACCGGAGCTCGAGCACTTCAGCACGCCTTCGCTTTCGATCGCCTGTGAGGTGTCGGGCCCCACGCGCGGGCGCCCGACCCTCCTGCTGCACGGCTGGCCCGACGATGCGCGCACCTGGGACCGCATCCTTCCCGCCCTGCACGGCGCCGGCCGGCGAACGATCGTTCCATACCTGCGCGGTTGCGGGCCGACGCGCTTCCGTTCCCGGCAGACCGCGCGCAGCGGCCAGCTCGTCGCGCTCGGCCAGGATGTCCTGGAGCTGGCCGACGCGATGAAGCTGCAGACCTTTGCCGTGGTGGGACACGACTGGGGAGCCCGCGCGGCCTACATCGCGTCCCTGCTCGCGCCCGAGCGCATCACCCATTGCGTCGCGCTCTCGGTGGGCTGGGGGACCAACGATCCCGCGCAGCGGCTTCCGCTCAAGCAAGTGCAGAACTACTGGTACCACTGGTACATGGGCCTCGAGCGCGGCGCCGCCCTGGTCCGCGAAGAGCGCCGTGACTTCACCCGCTACATCTGGACGATCTGGAACCCGGGCTGGCGCATGTCCGACGAGGAGTTCGCGGCGACGGCGTCGTCGTTCGACAATCCGGACTGGGCGGACGTCGTGTTGCATTCCTACCGGGTACGGTGGGGGCTGGCGCCGACGGATCCGGCTTACGCCGCGCTCGAGGCGAAGCTTGCGCG
>VBKI01000037.1 GCA_005879535.1 Deltaproteobacteria bacterium
GGACGGATCCACCAGCGCGGCACGTTCCCGTCGTCGGTAACGGGCTCCGTCCGATCGCCGCTGGAGAAGCGACGCACCACCTTTCCGCCCCCATCGAGGATCTCGATCGTCACCTCGGAGCCGGCCTTGAGGAGGTAGTCGATGATCGCGCCGTCGGGCGGGTCCTCGCCCCTCGGCTCGTCCGGCGGCATGGGCGTGTCGCTGTTCGTGTTCCAGCGGATCCGCAGCGCGGTCTGCGGCGCGAAGAGGTGGACGTCGACGCCGACCAGCGCATCGGTCACTTCGCGCAGCGGCTGGATGTCGTCGAGGATCCAGAACCCGCGGCCGTGCGTCGCGACGACCAGATCGTCGCCTTTGACGACGAGATCGCGGATCGACGTCACTGGCATGTTCAGGCGCAGCGGCTGCCAGTCGTCGCCGTCGTTGAAGCTCACGTAGACCGCCTGCTCCGTTCCGCAGAAGAGCAAGGCAGGCCGCGGACGATCTCCTGCCAGGCGCTGCCGCCATTGCGAGTGCGCAGGATGTGCGGGCGCAGATCGTCGAGGCGCAGCGTGTTGATCGCGGCGTAGGCCGTCCCCGCCTCGAAGTGGCCCGCCTCGAGGATGCTCACTTTTGCCCAGGGAACGAGCTGCTTCGGCGTCACCTCCTGCCAGGTCTTTCCCCCGTCGCGCGTGCGGTGGATCAGCCCGTCGTCGGTGCCGGCCCAGAGGACGGCGGCATCCCTGGGCGAAGGCGCCAGCGCGTACACCACGCCTCGCTGCTCGGGCCGCGCGGGATCGGTGCCGCGATACTTGCCGACGTTCGCCGGCGCCTCCCACATCCTGCGCGTCAGGTCGGGGCTGATCTGCTGCCAGCTCCGGCCACCGTCCCGCGTCTTCCAGACGGTGTTCGAGGCGAAGAAGAGCGTGCGCGGATCGGTGGGCGAGAAGACGATGGGCTGGGTGCGGATGACCCGGTATCCCGCGTTGCGCAGCGGCACCGGCGAGATGTCCTGGACCTGCCGCGTGCGGCGATCCCAGCGCGTGATCCTTCCCCCGTAGATGACGTCCGGATCGAGCGGATCCGGCACCGCGTACCCGTATTCCTCGACGGCGGTGGGCTGCCAGTCGCGGACCGTGATTGCGCCTTCGGGACCGCGGGAAAGAACACAGGCGGCGCCGCTTTCTTGTTGACCACCGCAAACGCGATAGGGAAACGCGTTGTCGGCGTTGACGTGGAACATCTGCGCGGTGGGCTGGTTGTACCAGCTGCTCCAGGTCGCGCCGCCGTTCACGGTGACCACGGCGCCCTGGTCGCTGGCGAGCAGCATCGTCGCCGGCCGCAGCGGATCGATCCAGATGCGGTGATAGTCGTCGCCGCCCGGCGCGCCGCGGAAGGCGGTGAACGAGCGGCCTCCGTCGGTGGACTTCCAGGTTACGACGCTCGCCGTATAGACGATGTCCGGATTCACCGGATCGACCTTGACCTGGGCGAAGTCGTCGGCGCGCTCGGCGACGCGCGGATCGTCGCAGATCCGTGCCCAGCTCTCCCCGGCGTCGTCGGAGCGGTAGAGAAAGCCACCCTGCTTCGTCGCGACGGTGGCGAAGAGGCGCGAGGAGCGCGACGGCGCGATGCCGAGGCCGATCCGTCCGAGGCCGTCGCGCTCGAAGTCCGGCAACCCGCGGGTCAGCGCCTTCCAGGTCGTGCCGCCGTCGGCAGATTTGTACAGCCCGCTGCCCGGTCCGGAGAACTCGCCATTTTCCCAAGGCGCCTGCCGGGCCTCCCAGAGGGCCGCGTAGACGACGCGAGGATTGGCGGGGTCGATGACCACGTCGGCGCCGCCGGTGTCCGCGTCCTTGTAGAGGACGCGCTGGAAGGTTTCTCCGCCGTCGATGGAGCGGAAGATCCCGCGCTCCTCGTTTGGACCATATGGATGCCCGAGCACGGCGACGAAGAGGCGGTTGGGATCCTTCGGATCGACGGCGATCTGCGGAATCTGCTGGCCCTCCCGAAGGCCAAGGTGCTTCCAGCTCCGCCCGCCGTCGACGGATCTGTAGACCCCGTCTCCCGTGGACAAGTCGGGCCGCTGCAGGCCTTCGCCGCTGCCCACATAGATGACGTCCGGGTTCGAAAGCGCGACGGCGATGGCGCCGATGCTTCCCGTCGGCTGATCGTCGAAGATTGGCGTCCACGTCCTGCCGTAGTCTACCGTCCGCCAGACGCCGCCGTTGACCGCGCCCACGTAGAAGACGCCCGGGCTCGTCGGCACGCCGGCAGCGGCCTTCGTGCGCCCTCCGCGAAAGGGCCCGATCGGGCGCCAGTGCAATTCGGAGAACAGCGACGCCACCAGAATCAGAGTGAAGATCACTTGCGCCTCGTCGTCCTGACCAGCCGATCGCGAAATTGTCTCTACTGCGCGATGCCGGTCCGGGCGACCAGCGTGCGCAGCAGGAGATCGTCGGCGACGGCGATGGAACTTCCGTATCGCGTCCAGACCTCGCTGGCTCCCGCTACATCACCCTGCGCGAGCGCGCCCAGCATGCCCGCCGCGACCGCGTAGCGGACTGCCGGCGCGCTCAACGCGCGTGGTTCGACGAGCACCCGCCGCGCGCCGGCAATCATGCCAGCGGGATCGCGCCGTCCGACGGCATGGAGCAGGTCGAGCCAATCGCGTTCCAGGGGATTCAACGAGAACGCGCAGCGACTGGAATGAAGGGAGCGGAAGATCGCGTCAGCCTCGTCCACGCTCAAGTCCGCGAGCGAGCGCTGCAGCACCCGCGCCAGGCTCGGGAACGGCGGCGTGCCGCAGCCCTCGAGCCAGGTTGCGACACTGCAGGCATCGTCATGCAGGTCATCCGAAGCGATGAAGCGTACCTTGCGGGGGTCGACGCGCTCGAGAAGCACTTCGAACAGGTACATCGCTTCCCCGCTGCGCCGCGCGTTCTCGAACGTCGGCGCAGGCGAAATCGTCGTGATCCCCCTCGACCGCGACAATCCGGACAGCAGCTCCACCGCCGGGAACGGAGTCTTCTGGAACAGCGTCAGAATGCCCGCGCGCGTCCGCAGGAAGAGAGCGCGCGCCGCGTTCTGATCCAGGAACGGGGCATAGTCCGAGTTCATCGGCACCTCGATGGTCCGGGTGAGGCCTTCCCATGATTTCCGCGTTCCGACCAGCCGAGCCTCGAGATCCTGAATCCCCCGCACGCCGATCCGTGCCAACGGCTCTGCGAGCTGCGGGTTCATCAGCACGCGGGGGTCGAGCGATGGCATGGCGCCGCCGTTCGCGGCGAAGATGAGCACGTCGTAACCGGTGCTGGCGTAGACCACGTAGTCGGAGAAGTTTGCCTCGAGGGCCTTGAGCACCGAGACGACCAGCGGAACATCGATCTCGTAGAGCTGCAACCACTGCGCGAACACGCCGCGATCGGCGAGATGGCGCCGCATGATCCGATAGAATTCGTCGGAGAAGAGCCCGGCGACGCCGCTCACCCACGGGTTCGACGGCTCGGAGACGATCACGTCGTATTTCTCTTGCCGCGTGGAGAAGTAGGTCTTGGCGTCGTCGATCACGACCCGCGAGCGCGGGTCGCTGAATGCGCGCTCATTGAGCGGGCGGAAGCTCTGCGCGCCGCGCACCATCTCCCGTTCGATCTCCACGGTGTCCACGCGCGCCAACGCCGGATTCGCGAGCAGCGTGTGGGTGGTCAATCCCGAGCCGAAGCCGATGCAGGCGACCGTGCGCCCTTGGGGATGCAGCGCCATCGCCAGCGCACCCATGAGAATCATCGTCGGCTCGTCAGTCGACGGATCGAGCCGGGGCTTGACGGCGATTGCGGCATCGCTCTTCCCGTTGGTCAGGATCTCGACGAGATTGGTCTCACGATGTCGCACTACGTCCACCGTCGCGGTCTTGCCGTCGCGATGGAAGAGGATGTCGTTGCGGCCCGCCTCGAGGAGGTTCCCGCTGCGGTAGACCCCGGACGCCATCCGGTACGGGTCCAGCTTCACGAACAGCATTGCCACCGTGACTGTCGCCACGCCGGCCGCCGTCCATGCCAGCGAGAGCCTCTTGCGGGCCAAACCCGCCGCGGCTGTCCACAGCAGCGCGATTCCGAGAGCGATGTCGATCGCAGCGCCGAACGCCAGCAGCGGCTTCAGGCCCAGCAGAGGCAGCCCGATATGAACGGCGAAGAAGACGCCAGCGATGGCACCGACAGTGTTGGCAGCGTAGACGGCGCCGATGCTTGACTCGCCGCCGCCACGCCTCAAGAGGTGGAAGGTGATGAGGGGTAGCGTGGTACCGGCGCAAAAGGTTGCCGGCAGCATGATCGCGAGAGCGATCCCGTTGCTCGCGACGACGAACCATCGGTAGCCGCTGTCGGTGTGGTCGAGACTGGTGATGAGCCATCGCATCACGTCGAACGTCTTGCCGTAGAGCGGCAGCGTGCACAGCGCCAGAAGGCCCATCGCCATCTGCAGGAATGCCAGCGTGCGAACCGGCGCTTGGAGACGATCGATGCGGCGCTGGATCCACAATCCGCCGAGAGCGAGCCCGAGGATGAAGGCGCTCAGCATCAACTCGAACGCATGAGTGGACGCGCCAAGTACGAGTGCGAGCATGCGGATCCAGGTGACCTCGTAGATGAAAGAAGAGGCCCCCGTGAGGAGCGCGATCGAGAGAAAGAAGCGGATCCTGCGATCGCGTCCGCCGCCGGGCGGCAACGGCGCTTGCAGGGGCGGCGCCGCGCGGGCGAGCAGGAAGACCGCTCCGGCGACGGCCAGGTTGAGAAGGCCGGCGAAGCGAACGGTGCCGGCAAGCCCAGCCGCGGGCACCAGCACAAAGCCACTCACCAGGACCCCTGCCGCCGCGCCCAGGCTGTTCGTGAAGTAGAGCATGGAGAGCGAGCGGCCGGGCCGGTCCGGATACGAGCGCAGAACTCCGCCGGTCATCAACGGGAACGTCATGCCCAGCAGAATGCATTGAGGGAGGATGAGCGCAGCGGAAAGCGCCCACTTGAACCCTGCGAAGCGCGGGAGGACGGAATCGTGCGCCCATCCCGTTGCGACCACGAAAAGATCGTGGAAGACCAAAGCGCACGCGGCAACGGCAGCTTCGGTCACTGCATACGCGACGAGCAGGTTACGCCAGCGACCCACGAGGTGCGCCGCGAGGGCCGATCCGACCGCCAACCCCCCCATGAAGATGGCCACGACGAGCGTCTGCGCGTAAGCGGCATGTCCGAGGAAGAGCTTCAGGTAATGCGTCCAGATCGATTCGTAGATGAGGCCGGCGAATCCGGACGCCGCGAAGAGACCGTAGAGGATCGTCCGCCCCATCGTCGAGCGCTCTCGTCCGATCCCGGGCACCACCGAGAGCGCGGGCGGCGGCGGCACCGTGCCGGAGGCCCTGACGGGCCGTCGATCCTTCCGCATCCAGGCAGCCTACTACGGCGGCCTCATCCATCGTTGTCCGCGGACGGCACCCACTACTCGGCGTACGGGGGCATCCTTTCGAACACAGATCCGGGGTCAGAAGCACGGTCCCTATCAAATACTCGTCCGTCCGACCGCCCGCCGCTTGCAGACGACCGGTCGCAAGGCGCATGGTGCGCCTGCGGGGCATGCAGGACCGGCACCACGGAGGCATCATGATCGCGAGGATCTCCGCGCTGTGCGTCGTCGTCGCGGGTTGCGCGGGCTCGCATAGGGAAACTCAATTAGATACCCTGAGAACGTTGGACGGCCCTTCGGGCCTGTTTGTCGGCCACTCGGTCCAGGGTGACGTGGTGGTGGCGGCCACCCACTACGACGCAATGACCGGCCTTGCCACCACCGACCAGGAACTGGGGTTGCGCGTGCGAAAGGGTGGCGATGGCCAGATGCTGTGCCAGCGCGAGACGCCAACTGGCTCCCACCTTCCGCTCTGGACGTGCCGCTACGTGGCGGAAACCGACGAGCTCCGGCGTCAGACGCAGGACTGGCTGAGCCGGCCGCAGTTCACGATTGTCGCCCGTCGTGCGATGCCCGCGGTCACCGCGGGGAACATTCCGGGCGGTGGTCGCGGAGGCGTGGCGCCCTGACGGGTCAACGGCGTGTGAGGCCGCGCCGATAAAGTTCCAGCGCGGCCTCCATTTCCGCGGCAAGCTTCGGGTCCGCCTTCGCGGAGATGTCCAATGCCTTGCGCTCCGCCGTTACCGCCTCGTCGAATCGGCCTGCCGCCGCGTAGGATGCGGCGAGGATCTCGAGGACAGCGGAATCCTTTCCTGACGTCAGGTCGGCCGCACGCCGCGCCAGTTTGATCGCCTCGCTGGAATTGCGCGATGCCGCATCGGGGTGTGTCGCCAGCAGCATGGCCGCGGACGCCATCGGGATGGGCCAGCGCGGTTTCAGCCGCATTGCTTCGGCGAATTCCCTGAGCGCATCGTCGGGCCGGCCGGCCAACGCCAGAGACTGGCCCAGATCGACGTGCGTCTCGGCATCGTCGGGCGCGATGCGCAAGGCCTCGCGATAGGAGGCGATGGCTTGATTCAGATCGCCAACGTCACGGAAGATCTTCCCCAGAGAACGATGAGCGGCGCCGGAGTCCCGATTCAGGTCGAGCGCCTTCCTGAACTCGCCAGCCGCCTCGCGAAATTGGCCCTGCATCGCCCACAGCCTGCCGAGTTCGAGATGAGCGTTGAGGCTCTCGGGCCACGCATCCACCGCAGAGCGGTACAGCGCGAACGCCTGTTCCAGCGCGCCGCGTTCCTCCATGTCCGCGCCCAACCCGACGAGGGAAGCCGCCACCCAGGAGCGAATCACTCCGCCCGGTATGGCATGTGCGGCAGCCTTCTCCAGAAGCGCCCGGGCATCGCCCGACGAGGCCGGATAGTCGCGACCGATCAGCACCAGCGCCGAGAGTACATACTCCAGAGCGCGTCCGCTGTTCTGAAAGGACCGCAGGTCCCCTCCCCGGAGGCGAACGCTGCGCAAAGCTGTCTCTCGGGTTGCAAGGACCGCGGCTGCGTTCTCCGCGCGCCGGGTGGCGGCGGGCAGCGCCAGAGCACGCGGGGAGTAGAACTCCAGCACCGGGTGCTCGAGCGAGTTCACGGTATCCTCTTTCGCGAGCCACCCGTTTGCCGATTCGTTGTCGGCGACCAGCAGGCTCGAGATCTCCTCCGCGTCACGCCACCCGTAGCGACGCAGGTCAGCGACGGCCGGAGCGTCCAGCTCGCGCTGCAGCTCGGCGACCTCGAGCGCCAACGGCTCCTCCATTCCCACCAGGAAGTACGAGTCGTGTGCGACGAAGAGGTACGCGCAGGGAAAGACGCCCATGAAGGTCCGCACGATGGTGCGCAGGTCCTCGGCGACTTCCTCGAGCGGCATCCACTGGATCATCAGGCCGGCAGGAAGGAGGTGGCGTCGCGCGCTCTGGTAGTAGTCCCTCGCGTAGAAGAGCGCGTTCCCCGCCTGACCGAGCCGCGACTTGCCGTCCGAGATGATCGCGTCGTAGCGCCGCGGGGTGCGCTTGAGGAAATTGATCCCGTCATCCTCGATCACGCGTACCTTCGGATTGTGCAGGACGTCACCGTTGTACGGGGCGAACTGCTTCGCGCCCTCGATGACAGAGGATGAGAGCTCGACGGAGTCGATCTCCTCCACGCCCGGATGGCGCGTCACCTCTCCGGTCACGATGCCCGTTCCCAGCCCGATGGTGAGCACCCGGGTGGGCGGCCGCCCTGGGCGCAGCAGGAAAGGCAAGTGCGCCAGCACCTGCTGTTTATTGTCGATTCCCGCGCCGCTCTGCCCGATGCGCACGCCGTCCACCAGCATGACCAACTGGCGCGCGTCGGCGGCGCGCTGGATCACCTTCACGGTGGAGACCAGGCCCTCCTCGTAGAAGCGGACGGGATCGGCCGGGCCCTCTTCGATGCTGACAAACGGCCTCGGATGCCAGGAGACGAGCAGGCCCGCCCAGAGCAGCGCGGCGGCGAGCGCGGGCGCCGTGCGCAACCCGACAAGCTGCTTCCCGCGCGACGGAAAGAAAGCCCATGCCGCCGCCAAAACCGAAGCGGTGCTCGTCAGCACGATGCCGCGTTGCATGCCCGCAAGCGGGAGCAGCACGAAAGCCGCCAGTATCGCCCCCGCGATGTTGCCGAGTGTGAGCGCCCCGTAGAGCTCGCCGAGGTCGCCACCCGCCGAGCGGACACCGCGCACGCGCAAGCTGCCCGCGAGCGGAAAGACCATGCCGATCAGGATCGTGGGGACCAGCATGATGAGAAATGCAATCCCGAATCGGGCGAGGCTGAGCGCGACCCAACGCGCCTCCAAAGCGAACATCCATTGTTGCGTCTGGATCACCAGCGCGTTCATGAGTGGGATGGTCGCGAGTGTCGACCCCGCGATGCCGGCCTGCACCCAACCAAAGGCGCGGCGTGGCTCCCTGATGCGAGCGATCACGCGTCGCATGATCGCGCTCCCCAGCGCGATCCCGACGAGGAAAGCCGCGAGCATGGTCACAAAAGCGTGTGTGGAGCTGCCCACAATCAGGATCAGCAGTCGAGTCCAGATCACTTCCAGCGCCAGCGTCACCACTCCCGACAGGGCCACGGCCACGAGCAGACCTGCATTCTCGCCATGACCTGACGACGCGCGCTCTTCGCTTGCGGGAACGTCCGGCTCGGCGCGTGCTGCGAGGGCGAGGGCTGCCGCGCCGACCAGGACGTTCGCGGCAGCCGCGAGCCACAAGGTCGGATGCACGCCGAGGGCGCGGATGAGCACGAAGCCCGCGACGAGGGTGCCCGCGACTGCGCCGCCGGTATTCAGCGCGTAGAGCAGACTCAGATCGCGTCCCACGTTTCTCAAGTCGGCGACGACGGCACGCGTCACCGCGGGCAAGGTGCCACCCATCAGGAACGTGGGAGGCAACACCACCAGCGACGCGAGCAGCACGCGGATCAGCAGCAGCATGGGCGACCCTGGGGAAAGGCGGATCGCGGCTGCATCGTGGAGCGGTTCGAGGAAGCGCAAGAGCAACGCACCGAGAAGGGCGGTTGCAGCGATGCCGAGCTCGAGGAAGCCGTAGAAACGCAGGGGATGGGTCTGGCGATCCACGCGGCTCCCCAGGAGCCATGCCCCGAGCGCCAATCCGCCGAGATACGCCGCCAGGACGGTGGCAACTGCGTAGGCGGTGACTCCGAAGACTTCCTTCAACAGCCGCGCCCAGACCACCTCGTAAATGAGTCCCGCAGCGCCAGAGACAAGGAACAATCCGTAGATCGCGCGGAGACGGCGAGTCCTCCCCATGCTGCAAGTCTACCGGAAGGAGCGGCGCGGGTGGACGAAAGACGAGGGCCGGACCCATTCGGGCCCGGCCCTCTTACTCTCTACAGAGGCGCTTCTCCCTTAGAACCTGTGCTCGACGCGGCCGTAGATGTACCGGCCCACGAAGTCGTAGTCCGGGTCCGCGTAGGAGAGGAACGCGTTGTACAGCCGCGGCGGACGCTGGTTGGCCAGGTTCCGCACGCCAAGCGCAAGCGTCGAGACACCGGCCGGCGACGTCAGCCGGTAGGACGCCAGCGCATCCCACGTCCAGTTGGCACTCACGTTGTGCTCGGGATATGGCATCTGCCGGCCGTTCTCGTCCACACCGGAGCGATCCTTGTTCTGGTAGCAGAACCCCGGACCCGTGTTGGAGCCATTGACCAATCCACCGTCGGGAGCGCACTCGGTGAGCGGCCCGATGAAGCGCGCGAGGAGACCCGCCGAGAACCCACCCAGGAAGTAGTTCACGCCCGTGTTGAACTTCACGCGTGGGTTGAAGTTCGTGGAACCCGACGCCGACACGACACCTTGGCCGTCGTAATTGCCGGCGCCCTTGATGTAGATGCCGCCCGGGCCCGTATAGTCATTCTTGATGAGATACGTGCCGTTGAACCGGAACAGGAACCGGCCGACGTCGGTGGGCAGCGAATACTGCGCGCCGAGGTCGATGCCGGTGGTCAACTGCTCTCCGATGTTCACGTTCGCGTCGATGACCTTGCTCACCTCCTTGGTGCTGTCCTCGCGCGTGACCAGGTTGCAGAAGGACAGATCCTGCGTGAAGCCGGCCGCCCCGTAGCACTTGTTGAGGATGAACTGCGTGCCGTAGTTGCCGATCAACTGCCGCATGGAGATCCGCCAGAAGTCAGTAGTCAGCGTGAAGCCCCTCACCATCTGAGGCTCAAAGACCAATCCGATCGTGCCGATCTTGGCCTTCTCCGGCTGCAACGTCGCCGTACCGCCGTTGGCCGAGTTGATCTGGGCGACGGTCACGCCATTGTTCGCCGTTCCAGCGCCGCCCGCGGCTCCAGGCGCCCCGTTGCAGCGCGTGGCCAGGCCCACATCGCCGTGGGTATTGGCACACGGGTCGTTCGACGACTCGAAGTTGCCGGCCGCCAATCCCTGGTACAACTCGAGGATGTTCGGAGCCCGGAAGGCCGTCGAGTACGTGGCACGCAACGTGACGTCCCGAATCGGACTATAGCGGGCGCCCAACTTGTACGTGTAGTCAGAGCCGAAGGTGTTGTAGTTGAAGCCACGCACGGCCCCCGTGACCTCGACGTTCTCCGCAAGCGGCGCGTGGTTGATCACCGGCACCACCAACTCCGCGAACCCTTCGTTGACGTGGAAGCCGCCCCTCGTGTCCGCGGGCCCCGGAGACCCCGTATCGCTGTCCCAGCCGGCGGCGAGGATTGGGTTGTACTGGAAATAGCCGAACTCCTTGCGGAACTCATATCCGAGCGCCAGAGCGGCCGGACGGTCTGCCGCGACGCTGAATAGCTCTCCGCTCAGGCTCGCTCCGACGGTGAAGAGCTGCCAGAGGGTACTATTCGTGCCGGCGTACGCTCCGAGTTGGTTGGCCATGTCGGGAGTGATGGTGCCCGGCGGCCCCAGCAGGTTGACGGGTATGCAGTCCGGGATCACGGCTCCGGTCGTATCGGTGCAGTGAGCGCCCGTCGCGTCGGTCATACCCGGCCCAAGTCCGGGAGCGGTCTTCTGCGTGTTGAGGAAACCGTAGTTGGTGCTCGTGGCATACGTGCGCCCGTAGTTGACGGACGTGTCCCAGAACCACCCGCTGAGCGGCCCGGCGACGCTGCCGACCGTGCCGTCGGTTCCAAGGACGACGCGGTAGGTAGACGCGTCGTAGGCGGTGCTACGGCCCGGAAGGTCGGTCAGACGGCGCTGAACGCTAGGGAGGTCGACTTTGAACGGGTTGAACGGGTTGTCCTTGTCGAGTTTGACACCGGCGTTCACCGTTGAGAACGGCTCGGGCGCGATCAGGTAGCTGGCTGTCCGCTGGACGTAGGTCGCCTGCAAGTACGTGCGCGCGAAATCCGCGAGCCGGTACTCGCCGTTGCCGAACAGCGAGATGCGCTCCGACGGCGTCACCAGGTAGTTGACCGACTGGTAGTTATAGAAGTCGAGGTTCGCGTCGCGAACGCGCCAGTCCTGCGCATACAGGGCGCCAGCCTTCGAGTGGGCGGGGTCGAAGATGAAGTTCTTCTTGCCTGCTCCGAACGTGCTCAGCAGCGACGCGCACAGCGGGCTGACGCCGCTGCAAGTCGACGGATCGAGGGCGTTGACACGCACCTTCGGCGTCGTCGGGCTTCCGCTCTTTCCCTCCTTGGCAGTTGGGAAGTCCCAGCTCAACGCATTTGCCGCCCAACCCCGGTTGCCGGCGAAGAATGACTTCTGGTCGTAGTATCCCGCGCCGAACATGAAGCTGCCCTTCTCGCTCTGGGCGCCCGCCAGCGCATTGATGTCGTACACCCGGGCATCGCCCCACGGCTGCGAGACGCCGCTGTACGCATTCAATTCGACGCCGTCCATGCGCTTTCGGGTGATGATGTTGACGACTCCAGCGATGGCATCCGAGCCGTAAACCGCCGAGCCGCCGTCCTTGAGGATTTCAACCCGCTCTACCGCCGCCGTCGGAATCGAGTTCAGGTCGACGACGGGCGCCGACCCGCTCCCGACGCCGCTGGCGACCATCCTCTTGCCATCGACCAGCACCAGCGTGCGCTGTGAGCCGAGATCGCGCAGGTTGATTTGCGTCGAGCCGTCGCCCCCGTTGTTGACGTTGGTGTTCAGCGCGCCACCCTGCTCCGGCAGCTGCTGCAGGAAGGAACCGATGGTCGGCTGGCTACTGGTCGCGATCTGCTCGCGGCTGATGACGGTGACGGGAGCGGGGGTGGTGAGATCCTTGCGCCGGACGCGGGAGCCGGTCACGACGATCTCTTCCTGCGCCGACTTCCTACCCGTATCGGGTCCAGGGGTAGCGTCAGGGGAAGTCGTGGCAGAAGGCGGAGCCGCGACAGGGGCCGCCTGATCCGGTGTGGCTTGATTTGGTGTGGTTTGGTCGGCCGGCGGCTGCTGTTGCGCCATCGCCGAACCTGCAAGGGAGATGGACGCCAGGAGGACCAGCCGAAGCACCGTGTACTTCCGTTGCATGTTCAGCTCCTGTTGTTGTGTGCCAAATTCTCCAGGGGGGGGTTGCGAAGCTGCTGGATTTGGTTCCTCGGTCACGCGTTTCAGCGCGGCGGACCGCAAGATCCGGACGATCGCGCTCTCTCCGTGCCTCGTGGGCCAACGCCGCGCGCAGACTGCACGATTGGCCCTCGATCGTCAAGCGGTGGGAATTCCGACCGCACTGCAAATAGCCTTCGCGGCGTCATCTCGCCCTTCCCGTACTTTGACGTGGGGCGCACATCGTCAGATCCGGAGGCGGCCTCCGCCGTTGACAATGGCAGAGCTGTTGTTTAAGTGTCCACGCCCTTCGCTGTCCCCTGGTTCGAATCGACAAGGTGCACATGTTCGACACGATCACCGCACCGCGGGCAAAGAGGCGCGCGGGTACCTCGATGGCCGTTTCGATTCTGTTGCACGGCGCCGTGGTCGCCGCCGCCTTCGGCTTGGCCTACGCAAGGGCGCACATGCCCAAAACGGCTGCAGTCGAGGTTCCGGTCGCCTTCCGGCCACCCCCTCCCCCGCCTCCTCCGCCGCCGCCGCCCCCCGCCAGCCGGAAACCGAAGACGCCGCGAACAGAGCGGATCAGGCCCAAGGTGCCTCCCACCACCGTCATCCAGCCGAGGGAAATCCCCAAGGTCGAGGAGAAGCCGCCCGAGATGCCGGAAGAGCCCGAGGAGGACGAAGGTGTCGAAGGGGGCGTCGAGGGAGGCGTCGTCGGCGGGGTGGTAGGTGGGGTCGTAGGCGGCCAGATCGGAGGCCAGATCGGAAGTGGCCCCGTCGAGTTCAATGACACGATGACGCCGCCGCAAAAGGTGTCCGGGCCCGATCCGCAGTACACGTCGCAGGCCCTGGAGCGCGAAGTCGAGGGAATGATGATCGTGAAGTGCGTGGTCAGCACGCAAGGAGTGGTGCGTGGCTGTCGGGTCCTCAAGAGCCTGCCGTTCATGGACCGCGCCGTCGTCGATGCCCTCGAGCATCGGAGGTATTCGCCGGCGTTGTTGCGGGGACAGCCCATCGAGGTCGACTACACCTTCAAGGTCAAGCTCACACTCCCGCGGTAGGTCGAATCCGCCGCGGGAGCATTTCGGGGGCAGGAGCTCGGATCGGTGCAGCAGGGCTCCCTGCCGTCCAGCACCGAGGAGCGCATGACACCACGAGTTCGAGTCCTCCTCGCCGCCGTGACGCCGGTCGCGGTGGCATCTCTGCTCGTAGCCGGGTGCGCCGGGGGAATGGCCGCGAATCGCAGGTCGCCCGGCGTGATCGAGAACGGCGCCTTCAAGCCGGGCCGCGCACCGGCGGCGAGCTATGGTCCGGATCCATCGCTGACCTGCCCCGAGCGCGGCGTCAACGAGCTGGTCGCCGATGCCATTGGCGCCGTCGCGAAGCCGGAAGGCCGACTCTGCGCGATCGCGGATACCCTGCTCGGCTGGGAAGGAACCGGATCCGACGTGCCACCGGACAGCGTGCTGGCCGTCATCTCCAGTGATTTCGGCCTGCCTCAGCCGGTCCGTCGGGTCGTCATCAAGGACGTCAACACGGCAGAGGGGGCGGAGGGGTCAAGGGGCCGCGTCGAAGGAGCGTCGGAAAAGGACGTGGCCGCCATGGTGGCAGAGCCCATCCGCAGCTTCGCTTCCACGGCGCAGGTTCCACGCTACGGATTCGTCATCCAGCGCATCAAGAAAGGGGTCAGCAAGATCGCGCTTGTGATGCAGGACCAGAGCCTGGAGATCCAGCCGATCCCCCGCAAGCTCAACGCCGGACAAACGGCGACGTTGTCCGGAAAGCTGCTCGGCAATCTCGTCAATCCGAAGGTGCAGTACACCGACGCGGTGGGCAAGCTCGAGCGCGCGGAGCCGACATCCGAGAAGTCGTTCACTGCCCAGCTCAAGTGCGGCGACCGACCGGGACGGATCATCGTGTCGGTGACCGCGGAGCACGAAGGGGCCAACGCCGCGCTTGCGAGCTTCCCTGTCGGCTGCGGGACGGACCTCCCGGTCGCGGCCGCCCTTCCCAAACCAGGCGGCAAGGAGGCGGCCACGTCCGACCCCGCCGCCGTTGAGAAACAGCTCGCAGACATGATCAACGCCGAGCGCGCATCGGCAGGCCTTCAACGGCTGGAGGTCGACACCGATCTTGCAAAGGTGGCGCGCAGCATCTCCGACGATCGCGCCAAGGGAAAGGGCATCACCTCCAACGAGCTGACGCGCCGGCTGCAGGAGATGGACATCTCCGCGCCGACCATCCTGGTCAGCGAGGCGCAGGCGTTGAGCGCCGAAGACGCCTACACGCGGTTGTCGAACAGCCCGCAGGATCGCGCGAATGCGATGAACTCCGAAATGACACATTTCGGGATCGGTGTCGCGCCGGGCCCGCCGGTGGATCAGCGTCCGACGGTCGTCGTCAGTGAGCTTTTCCTCAAGCAGGTGCCACCGCCAAACGCGGACGAGGTGAAGGCGAACCTCTACAAGGCCATCTCGCGCAGGCGTACCGACGCCCGCGCCGGCGCGGTCACGAAAGATCCAGAGCTCGAGCAGATCGCGCAGGCGTACGCGAGCCAGATGGCGAAGGACAAGGGCAAGGTGGCGAAGGAGAAGGTCGCCGAGATCGAGGCGCCGCTCTACAAGAAGTTCGCCACCGTCAACGAGCTGGGGGGCGTAAAGTCTGATCCGCTCGATTTCGCAGAGGAGCCCGGCATCGTCGGAGACGCGAAGCTCGTCGGCGTCGGCGTCGGTGTCGGGACCTCGCCGCAATTCGGCAAGAACTCCACCTACGTCGTGATCCTGCTGGGCAAGAGGCAGTCGGGAAAGGCGCCGGCCGCCGCCCGCCAGCCGGTCAAAAAGAAGTAGGCGGGCCGGGTTTGCGCAGCCGGCGTGGGCGCGTACACTGCGCCGCCCATGCGCTGGCACATTGCCGCAACGGTCCTGTTCCTCGGTTGCTCGCACGCCGCTCCTGCCCCTCCCCCCGCTGCGCAGCGTTCGGCAAACGGGGACTGGATCGAGCGCAGCAATCGGAACGCGCAGGTTTTGCTGGACGTGCGCGCGCGGTTCACGCCCGAGCTCGCCGCCCGCACCGGCGTGGTCGGGATCGACGAGCGGATCTCCGACTTCACGCCCGGACATCGGGAGCGCCTGCGGCAGGCGCTGCGCGAGGCGGTCTCCACGCTGGAAGGCCGGCGCGGCGGCGAGCGGGACGTGAACGTCGTGCAGGACCTGGCCATCCTCGTCGATGCCGCAGAGCGGCAGCTCAACGGCTCCGAGCTCCAGGAGAAGCTCGAGGTGCCGTACGCGAACGTGCCGCGGCTGGTGTTCGGCAGCGTGCGAGGGCTGCTCGACCCGCAGGTCGCGCCGGAGCGTCGTCCGGCCGCGCTCGCGCGCGTGCGCAAGTACGCCGGCATCGAGCAGGGATACCGTCCGGTGGTGGAGCTCGCCGAGGCCGAGACGCGCGAGGGCTTCCGCAAGGGGCTCCTGCCGCCCAGCCGGATCGAAGTGGAGAACGATCTCAATACCTCGCAGTTCCTCATCGACGGCATCGACAAGCTCTTCGCCGAATACCGGATCGCCGGCGCCGAGCAACCGGTGACGACGCTGCACCGGCAGCTCGAGGATTACCTGAGCTTCGTCCGCAGCGAGGTGCTGCCGAAGGCGCGGGAGGACTTCCGCCTGCCGCGCGAGCTCTACGAGTTCCAGCTCCAGCAGGTCGGCGTGGACATTCCCGGCGAGGAGCTGGCGCAGCGCGCGCACCGCGGGTTCGAGCAGATCCAGGCGGAGATGCAGAAGGTGGCCGCGCGCGTCGCGCAGCAGCGCGGGCTGGTCAGCGGCGATTACCGCGAGGTCATCAAGGAGCTGAAGAAGACCCAGATCCCGGACGACCAGCTGCTCGAGTTCTACAAGAAGCGTCTCGCTCGCATCGAGGAGATCATCCGCCAGCACCACCTGGTCACCCTGCCGGCGCGGCCGGCGCGCATCCGCCTCGGCACGCCGGCGGAGAACGCGCAGCAGCCCGCTCCGCACATGTCTCCTCCGCGCTTGATCGGCAACACCGGCGAGCAGGGGGAGTTCGTCCTCCCGCTCTCGGTGCCGGGGAAGGTCGAGCAGAAGTACGACGACTTCAACTACGATGCCGCCGCCTGGACGCTCACCGCGCACGAGGCGCGGCCCGGCCACGAGCTGCAGTTCGCCAGCATGGTCGAGCGCGGCGTCTCGCTGGCTCGCGCGATCTTCGCCTTCAACAGCGTCAACGTCGAGGGATGGGGACTGTATGCGGAAGCCATCACGCTTCCGTACATGCCCGACGACGGCAAGCTCGTCTCGCTGCAGCTCCGGCTCCAGCGGGCGGCGCGCGCCTTCGTCGATCCGGAGTTGCAGATGGGGAAGTGGACGCCGGACTCGGCGCGGCAGTTCCTGATGAAGGAGGTCGGACTGTCGCCTGCGTTCGCGACCTCCGAGGTCGACCGGTACACGTTCCGCTCGCCGGCGCAGGCCACGGCGTACTACTACGGGTACCTGCGGCTTCTGGAAGTGCGGGACGCTGCGGAGAAACAGGTCGGCTCGCGTTTCGACCCGCTCACTTTTCACGACACCATCCTCGCGCAGGGTCTGTTGCCGCCCGATCTCATGAAGCGCGCGGTGCTCGCGCAACTGCAATGACGTAAACCTTGGAGGGGCCCGGGGGCTCCGGGTACTCTTTTTCGCGGCGGGTCACGGAGGAAACCGATGCGCCGCGCAGCGCTGGCGTTCGTCTTGTCGATCGGTACGGCCATGGCCGCGCAGACGCCCATGGCCGTGCTCACCGGCGTGGTGGTCGACGCCGATACGCAGGCGCCCGTCAGCGAAGCGGTGGTGATCGCGCGAAGTCCGTCCCTGGTCGGCGAGCAGAGCGCGATCACGGACGAGTCGGGCGCGTTCGAGATCACCTGGCTGCCGGCGGGGACGTATTCGCTCGCCGTCCGCCGCGACGGCTTCGAGCCCTATGCGCCGGAGACGCTGGCAATCAAGGGTGGCAAGGTCCGGGTCCGGATCTCCGTCGCGCCGGTGCCGACGCCGGCGGCGATCCTGGAGAAGGCCGTAGAGTTCGAGGAGCAGATGACCGCGCCCGAGATGATCTCCGGCCCTGCGCCCGAGTACACGCCCGAGGCGATCGAGCGTGGCGTCGAGGGCAGCATGCAGGTCCGCTGCGTGGTCACCGCGGAAGGCCAGGTCCGGACGTGCAAGGTGGTCAAGGGCCTCCCGTTCATGAATACGGCGGTGATCGGTGCGCTGGAGCGGCGCAAGTACAAGCCGGCAGCCGCGCACGGGAAGCCTGTCGACGTGTACTACACGTTCAATATTCGTCTGAAGCTGCCTTCCCGATAGCCAGGCCGTACCGGTAGGCGATGCTGATGCGGGGCCCCGCCTGCGCCACCTTCGGGACCGAATGGTCCCAGTCGCGCTGCGTCTTGCCGCCGGTGACCAGCAGGTCGCCGCACCCGAGATGGAGCGCCTGCGACTTGCCGCCGCCTTTGGGCCGCAGCAGGAACTTGCGCGGTTCTCCCAGCGAAAGAAGTGCAACGACGGGTTCTTCGATCTCCCTGCGGATGCGGTCGCCGTGCCAGGCCACGCTGTCCTGGCCGTCCCGGTAGAAGTTGAAGCCCGCCGAGTCGAACGCGACTCCATAGCGGGCCGAGAGCGTCAGACGCACGCGATCGAGGATCTCCGGACGCAGCGGGACGCCGGAGCGCAGGTTCCACGGCGCGGTCAGGCGCGGCTCGCGGACGCGATGATCGAACATGCGCCGCGTCCGCTGTCCCCAGTCGCGGGACTCGAGCACCTCGCGGAACAGCGCATCCGAGCCGCGCACCCATCCCGGGACCAAGTCAATCCAGCACTCGGGATCGAGCCAGGTGCGGATGACACCACTGAAGTCCGGGTCGAACCAGGGCTCGCCGCCGTCGAAGGTGAAGAAGGCCTGCACGCCCGTTCAAGTCTAACTCCGTTGTCCGCTCCGCGCCTGCGCGGGTGTGTTGCCCGGTTGGGGCGGCGGCGGTCTGGTCCTCACACAAGGAGAAGTCCGATGAACCGCCTCATCGCCAGCACCGCCGCAGCCCTGACCGCCGTCGATCCGGATCAATCCCGCCGGCGGCGCAGGACGAGCAGTGCGCCGGCGAAGAGTCCGAGCACGGCGACCGAGCCTGGCGAAATGTGGCTGCAGCCGCCCGGAAGCATGTAGACCGACGAGGACTTGAGCGAAACTCCAGCGTCGGGCGAAGGCGTCACCGGACTGTTGGTCCCGGCGTCCGGCGCCGGAAGCTCCGGAGTCCCCGCATCGGGGGCGGGCGGCGGATTGGCGAGAGCCGGCGCGACGTCGGCGAGCGTCGTCCCCATCACCATGCCGTCGTGGTAGACGACGCCCACGTCGGCAATGCTCGCGTCGCGGTAGAGGCCCTGCTTCAGATACGTGTACTGGCCGGAGTTCAGCGTCGGGGTTGCCTGATGGTCGAGCACCTTCGTGCCGTCGTAGTAGAGATCCACGTAGCCGTTCGTCGACGACCAGAACACGTGCACGACGAAGTCATGCCAGACGCCGCGGACGAGCGGCGTGCGCCAGAGAATGGTGCCGCCGTTGTGGGCAAGCTGGATGGTTTCGCCCAGGACGTCGAACTCGAGCGGCGGCGACCCGGTGAGACCACTGTGGTGCCATTGGGTGAAGACCTGCCAGGTGTTCGGCGCCGGAAAGTCGCTCGCGAACATCGTGCTCCACGCGTACCACTTGTCGTTTCCTTCCACTTCGTTGTACTGCGCCGACGAGTTCTCGACTTCGTTGCGGGTGCCGCTGTTGGCGAAGTCGCCCTGGTGGAGCTCGGTCCTCAGCGCGTACTTCCCCTGCCGGACTGGAGACTGGACGATGGTCAGGCGGCTGGTGAGTCCTTCCACTCCGGCCCACTGCGAAAGATCGCCGGTCTCGTAGTCGCCGCGCCAGAGAACGTTTGCCGACGCGGATGAGGCAACAGCCACGACGAGTACGGGAAGCGCGAGCAAGCGCATTGAAGAGTCCTTTCCGTGTAGGTGCTCGTGCGCAAGCCACCCCGCAGGGCGGCCTGGCAGGCTCTCAACGCGCGGCACGGAGAGTTCTCTTCCCACCGGCCAACCGAGCCGGCGGTTCCACATCTGCTCGGAGGTCGGGCGACCTCCTACCAGACCGTACAGCGGTTCACGGGCGCCATCGAAGACCCCGCAGCGCACTTGAAGGCGTTAGCGAAGTCTGGATTGTCGGAGACCGGTCCGTTGACGCGCCACTGCGCCGTCGAGTGCGGGTTCGTCAGCGCCTGCGTGCGCGCCGCTTCGGGACGGTAGTTCGTGCACCAGACCTGCGCGAAGGCGATGAACGCCTGCTGCTCGTCGTTGAAACCGCCGGCGTTGGTCGGTGCTTGATCCTCTCGCTTCGCGCGCAGCGCCGCGATCATCATCTTCAGCCCGCCGATGTCGCCGATGTTCTCGCCCAGGGTGAGGCGGCCGTTGAGGTGGACGTCGTCGACGGCGATGTACCCGTCATACTGTTTCGCCACGCAGGAAGCCCGCTCCTCGTAGGCCTTGGCGACGCGCGACGACCACCACTCGCGCAGGTTGCCGTCTCCGTCGAACTTGCGCCCCTGGTCGTCGAAGCCATGCGTCAGCTCGTGGCCCATCACCATTCCCAGCCCACCGTAGTTCGAAGGCACCGGCGCCTCTGGCGAGAAGAAGGGCAGCTGCATGATGCCGGCGGGAAACACCATCTCGTTGAGCGATGCGCTGTAGTACGCGTTCACCGTCGGCGGCGTCATCCGCCATTCGCCGCGGTCGACCGGCTTGCCGATCTTGGCGAGATCGCGCGCCGTCTCGAAGCGCGCGGCGTTGAGCACGTTCTCGAGGAGCGAGTCGCGGCCGATGGCGAGCTTCGTGTAGTCGCGCCACTTCTCCGGATAGGCGACCTTGTTGTCGATCTTGTGCAGCTTGTAGAGCGAAGCCTTCTTGGCCGCCTTGTCCATCCACTCCACCGTGGCGAGGTTGGCTTCGAACGCCTTCTCGATGTTGACGATCATCTCCTTGGCCATTGCCTTGCCCTCGGCGCCGACGGTGGTGGTGACGAAGGTGCGACCCAGGGCTTCGCCCAGCGCGCGGTCCGTCATCTGCACACAACGCTTCCAGCGGGGGAGGAGCACCTTCTCGCCGGTGAGCGCCCGGTTGTAGCGGAAGCGGTCGTCCACGAACCTGGCGCCGAGCGAGTCCGCCGCCCCCTCGATCGCGCGCCACTTCAAATAGACGCGCACGTCGTCGAGATTCCCGCGCGCGAGCAGTCCGTCGACGGCGCGGAAGAAGTCGGGAACGGTGACGTTGATCGCCTGGACATCCGGCGCTCCGACGGTCGCGAAATAGTCGTTCCATTCGAAGTGCGGGGCGGTGGTGAGCAGGCCGCTGCGGTCGAGGCGGTGGTACATCTTGTTGGGATCGCGCCGCGCGACCCGATCGATCGAGGCCTTGGCCAGCGCGGTTTCCAGCTGGAAGATGCGCTGCGCGTGCTCGGGGGCCTCCGCGTCGCCCGCCATCGAGAGCATCCGGCCCACGTGGTCGACGTAGAGGGCCCGCAGCTCCTGCGACTTCTTGTCGGTCCGGAAGTAGTAGTCGCGGTCCGGGAGGCCGAGACCGCCCTGGTCGACGCCGCCGATCACCTGCGTCGCATCCTTGGCATCCTGCCGCGAGCCGAAGCCGAAGAACGCCCGCGCTCCGGCCCGGTGGAGGTCACCGACCCGGCGCGCCAGGGCGCGGGAGTCGTTGATCTGGTCGATGGCTTGCAGCTCCTTCTGCAGCGTGGCGAAGGAGGCCGTCTCCGCCTTCTGCTCGTCCATGCAGGTGGCGTAGAAATCGCCGACCTTCTGCGCGAAGGGATTCGCCGGGTCTGGCTCTCCGCGGGCGTTCTGCTCGAGGATGTCGCGCAGTCGCGCCTCGTTGCGCTCGAGCACCTCGCTGAAGGCGCGGCCCCAGCGCGGGCGGTCTTCGGGGATGGGCGTCCGCGCGAGCCAGCTTCCGCAGGCGAACTTGTAGAAGTCCTCGCAGGGGTTCACCCCGCGGTCGAGCGCGGAGAGGTCGATCCCCGGGGCGGGGGCCTGCGGCGCCGCGGCGGCGGAGGGCCGCTCCGGCGCTGCCGGCGCCGGGCTCGCCGTGGGCTGGCCAGCGGCGTTCGGCACCGTGGGCTGAGCGCCGGTCACCTGGGTCGCCGGCGGGTTCGCGGGCGAGGCCGGAACAGCAGCTGCCGGCGGAGGCTCGGGCGGCCTCGCATCGGGACCGGATCTGCAGCAAAGAAGGAAACAGAAGAGCGCGGCAGCGACGGTTCGCATGAGGCCCTCGGGAGGTCGGGGCGCGCATCGTACCCGGGGCTTCGCGAAGCGTGCAGCGTTTCGATCGGGTATTTGTCCTCGTGTGAGAGTCCTTGGAATCGGCGAGTCCAACGACCTCGGCGATCTCTATCGGCGCCTGATCGCGCGCGGCCACGAGGTCCGGGTCTTCGTCTCCGACGTCCAATGCCATCGGGTCATGGCCGGCATCGTCGAGCGGACCGAGGACTGGCGGCAGGAGCTCGGCTGGGTCGGACGCGACGGGCTGATCATCTTCGAGCAGGCGGAGCTCGGTGCCGAGCAGGAGGACTTGCGCCGCCAGGGATTCCGCGTCATCGGCGGAGGCGCCGTCGGCGAGCGGCTGGAGAACGATCGCGCCTTCGGCCAGCAGGCGCTCCGCGATGCCGGACTGCGCACTGCGGCGGTGCACGGCTTCGATGCGTTCCAGGCAGGCGCGGACTTCGTCCGCAGACGTCCAGGGCGGTACGTGTTCAAGCTGAACGGCAGCTTTTCCTCGACGCGCAATTACGTCGGCGAGTTGCCCGACGGCGCCGACGTAATCGCGTTTCTCGAGCTGCAGCGCGGGCAGTGGGCCTGGGCGGAGGGTCCGTCGTTCGTCCTGATGGAGCACGTGGCAGGCGTGGAGATGGGCGTGGGCGCCTATTTCGACGGAAAGGCGTTCCTGGAACCCGCCTGCCTCGATTGGGAGCACAAGCGGTTCTTCAACGGCGATCTCGGCGAGCTGACCGGCGAGATGGGAACGCTCGTCACCTACCAGGGCGCGGGCCGATTCATGGCCGCGTCGCTCGGCCGGCTCGCACCGCTGCTGCGCGAAGGCGGCTATCAGGGCTACATCAACCTGAACACGATCGTGAACGAGAGCGGAGTGTGGCCGCTCGAGCTGACCTGCCGGTTCGGCTATCCCGGTTTCGCCATTCTCGACGGCCTTCACGTGGATGGCTGGGACGACATCCTGCTCGCGATGCTGGATCGATCGCGCCCACGCGGCTTCCGCGCTGAAGGGGGCTTCGCCGTGGGCGTCGTGCTCACCGTCCCCCCGTTTCCCTATCCGCAAGCGACGGTGCCTGCCGGCGGACAGCCGGTCATCTTCAAGCGGGCGCTCAGCGCCACCGAGGAGAACCATCTGCACTACGGCGAGCTGATGCTCGAGCGAGGCCGTCTGGTGACCAGCGGTCCCTCCGGGTACGCGATGGTCGTCACCGGCCGCGGCTCGACCGTGGAGCAGGCGCAGCGCGCGGCCTACGCACTCGCCGACGCCGTGCATCTGCCGAACGTGCGGTACCGCACGGACATCGGAGAGCGCTTCCTACGGTCCGACGGCGACGTTCTCCGCCAGCTCGGCTGGCTCTGACCGCAGCTCCCGGCGATAGCGCTCGAAGCAGCGCTCTCCGGCGCGCAAACGCATCAGCGCTCCTTCCGCGATGGCCTGCGCCGCGCGAGGCTCCAGCGCGACGAGCGGACGCAGCACTTCCCGGTTCCAGGCCTCGCTGTGCTTCAGGTCGAGGGTGGCATGCAGCGTGAAATACCGGCGTGCAGCCCGCGGGATGCCCAGCCGCGCAAGGCCGCGGTCTACTTGCGCGACGCGCCCCGGAGCGGTCAGCTCGACGGCGCCGAGCGCGCCGATGGAGTGGTACGCATATCGGCGGTCGAGCGCGAGCGCCACCATGAGGTTCGCGAGCGCGAGCGACTCCCAGACGGTCTTCTCCGGATCGGCGTGCACGTCCATGGCCCGCGCCAGATCGGAGAGCAGCGGGCCGTGCATCGCCACTGCCCGGCCGCGCCCCATCTCGTCCCAGAAGTTGCGGGCAAGCTCGAGCTTGGCCTGCACCGGCATCTTGATCTGCGTCAGCGCGACGAGGTCGTCGAATCCGGCCTCGCCCGCGATCTCCTGGGCGAGGAACCACTTCATCTGTGCGAGCGTCGCGCTCCCGGCGAGCCAGGGAAAGAGCGGGTCACCCTGCCCCGGACCGCTATCGAGCAGCTCGTCGAACCAGCGGACGAATGCGTCCGCGTCGCGGGGCACGCGGCGGGCCAGCGGCTGCACCGCTGCGCGCTCTTCCTCGACGAACCGGGCCTCCAGTGCCCGCAGGCGTGGGGCGTCCTCGGAGTCACCGATTCGATCCGGGAGGCGCGGCTCCAGGCGGTCGCGGGCGAATTGCATCAGGGCGGGATGGAGCTGTGTAGGGTCCATGCTCCACTCACGATGCGTCCCGGACGCCGGCGTTGCATCGGATACTACGTTTTCACGGCGTCCAGCCCGACCACGGCGATGCGTTCGACGTCGGCGTACGCGGGACGCTCGAGCTCTTCCCCGAAGACGTCGGGGTCGAGCTCCGCATATTCGTGCCGGATGCCGCGCAGCAGGGGGGCGAGCTGTGCCCACAGCACATGCTGGCCCTCGATCACCGGCGTCGCGGTGTAGAGGAGCAGGCGACCGCCCGGGCGCAGGCGATCGAGTGCCTCCCGGACGATTCGCACCGAGAGGCCAGTGCCGAGAGTGCCGCCGCCGTCGCGATACGTGCGACCCGAGTCGTCGCTGAGATACGGCGGATTTGCGATCACGAGCTCGAGCGGATCGGCGGCGGCCGCGAGAACGTCGCTGCGGGTGATGCGGGCAGCCACGTCGTTCAGCTCACAGTTGGCGCGGGCAAATTCGAGCGCCTTGTCGTTCACGTCGAGGAGCTGGACGGATGCGGCACGCGAGGCGAGCAGCAGACCGCCCGCTCCGGTGCCACATCCGACGTCCGCCAGGGATCCGATGCGCGGCGGGGCGCGCGCCGCGAGGAACGACGCGAATCGGTACGTATCGGGCCCGAAGAACACTGCGTCCGGAGCGGTGGTCGGGAACGCGGAGTGGGCGAGGAGGAGCGGGCCCAGGGAGGAGAAGCGCACTGTGCTGCGCAGCAGCGGCCCATCGCGTTCGAGGGCACACGCTGCCTCGAGAAGCGGCAGCAACGGCGGGGCCAGGAAATCTGGAGAAAACGGCCGGCTCCACCCGAAAACGTCGCGCAGCGTCCGCGCTCGCTCCGCGCGCGCGACGACCCGACGATGGGTCGCGGGCGTAGGCGTGATGAACGAATACCCCGTTTCGCGCAGTGCGCGACCGAGCTTCGCCATCGGCAGCATCGGCGCAAGCATAGCCCCGCCTGGCGGAGGGAAGGACGGACAGCTCGCGGCCGTCAAACTCGTCCCGGGGCGAGTTGAACTGTTCACCACTCAACTCGCCCCGGGGCGAGTCCAGGCTGCTCAGAGATTCGGGAACCGGTACGAGACGCCGAGCGAGAGCAGGTGGACGTGGGTGTCGTAGGAGCCAGGGAAAGCGGTGGCTCCCTCCGCGGTCACGGTGTCGAAGAAGGCGAACTGGTAGCCGAGGTCCGCGCGCAGGTTGGGGATGAACTCGTAGCCCGCCCCGACCGACACCGCCCAGCTGTTCGCGTCCGTCAGCGTCGGGGAAATGGTGTCCCTGGGCTGTTTCGAGATGCTCCGCAAAAATCCGGCGCGCAGCGTGAGCGCGGGGAGGAAGTCCGGCTTGGAGTACTCGGCGCCGAAGCGGAAGACCCAGGCATTGCGGTAGTCGCGGGGGACGGTGATCACGAGGCCTTTGTCTCCGACGAACGTGTCGGTCGGGTACACGCGCCAGCGCTCGAGGTTCCAGTTCCCCATCACCTTCAGGTTCGGAATCACGTCGTACGCAGCGCCCACATAGAGGTCATTGGGCACCGTGACCTTCTCCGTCGCGGCCTGGTCGGGCAGAGAGGTGGCGAAGCTCGGTGGGACGTCGGCGAAGTGGGCGTGGCCGGAGAGCTCCATGGGCGCCTGGTGCCGATAGGCGATGGCTACGGTGAGCGGAATGTCAGCCGGGGCGTGGAACTCGCCGGACAGTCCGTAGCTGGCCGCGCCGCCCGACATGGCGAGCGTGGCGGTCGTCCCCGAGCTGAGCACCTGCTGCGAGAGCGTCTCCTGTACGCGGTAATAGAGAAAGCTGGCGCCGAACTTCGCCAGCGGATGAGGCTGGATGGCGGCGGCGACCTCGGTCAGCCACACCCGCTGATCGACGTCCTGGATGCGCCCCGCGCCGACCCAACCGGTGGGCCACTTCAGCGAGCCGCCGCCCGGCACCAAGAACGCAAGGCCCACGCCGTAGGGCATGCCGTTCGGAAGCGTGTTCCCGTACGAAGCGGCCAGCTCGGGCGGGTAGTTCGCCTTCGGCTGCAGCGTGGCCTGCCCGAGCGAGGGGGCGCTCCAGGTCGTGACGTTGTAGAGCATCTCGAGATTTGCGGTCACCGCCAATCCCTGCTGCCCGGCGAGGGCAGAGGGGTTGGTGTGCGCCGCTTCCGGACCATTCTGAGCGGCGACGGTGGACTGCGACAGGGCGAGATCGCGTGCGTTCTCGTTGGGGATTGCATACCCGCCGGCGAACGCGGCGGCGGGAGCGAGGAGCAGGGCTGCGATCAGGTAGCGCATGTCGTGACCTCGCTAGAACGTCCGAAGCGACGGAGGAAGTGTCGTGGGATCGACCAGGAACCCCGCAGCATCCGACTGCGCCTGCGAGGTTTGCGACGTCGCGCCCGGCGTCCAGGCGGTGAAGAAGCCGTGCGGAATCGCATTCGCAGACGTGCTCGATGGGGTGGGGCACGACGTGAACGCACCGGCCGCCGTTGGATCCCCCTTGAAA
>VBKI01000038.1:0-2273 GCA_005879535.1 Deltaproteobacteria bacterium
CTCGTGATGCCGGGCCTGACCGCGTGGCAGGGGCTGTTCGAGCACGGCCGCCTTCACGCGGGGCAGAGAGTCCTCGTGCACGGTGGCGCCGGCGTAGTCGGTTCGATGGCGAGCCAGCTCGCACGTGAGGCCGGCGCGTACGTCATCGGCACCGGGCGCGCTGGCGGCCGTCAGACGGCTCTCGACTTCGGCGCACAGGAGTTCGTCGATCTCGATAACGACGGCTTGGAAGACGTCGGCGAAGTCGATCTGGTTTTCGATGTCATCGGCGGCGACATCGGGAAGCGGTCTGCAGGCCTGATTCGCGCCGGAGGAACGCTGGTGACCGTCACCGGCCCGACCGAGGCGCGGCCCTCTGGCGGCCGGACTATCGACTTCGTCGTCGTACCCGATCGCGCCCAATTGAGTGAGCTCGTCCAGCGGGTCCGAGTTGGTCGGCTGCGGACAAACATCGGCAATGTGGCTGCCCTCGACGATGCGGTTGCCGCCTTCAACCGGACCGAGCGGATCAAGGGAAAGACGATCATTCGCGTTCATCCGTGAGGACTCGGGGATTGCCTAACGCCCACGAAGGTGAAATTCACGCACCGCCTCATCAACGCGTGGTCTGAGTTGCCGGCATCGCCGCGAGGAAGCGACGCCGCGCGGTCTCCGTTTGGCGAACGTAGGGGACCCGTGTCGAATGCGGCGCTTGCGGCGGCCCGCTTCAGCACGGGCGCAGCACGAGCATGACTCGCCGTGTACGTCGGTACGTCGGCCTGACAAAAACGCGCGGCGACCCGGCTCACGGTGTCGAATCGCACGATCGACTTCGAAGTCCCAGTGCGCGGGAGCAACGGAACAGTCGTGGACAACGCCTTCTGAGGATCCCGGATCCCGCGCCTGGCGTCGGGTCGCCCAAATGGCGCATGGGCATATTTGAGCTGATGGTGCGAGATCGGCTAGTCACGTTTCCTGCCGGTGAGCTTCTCATCGCTCGGGAAAGGCCTCCAGTTACCGCGGTTGCAATCGCACCATTGGGCGGCGCTTCCGTTCGCCGAATGCCTTTCCTAGCCACCGTTCTTGGAGACAGTTTGGAGACGCCCGCTGAGGGTCACCAAACACTCGTGAGATCCTGGTCGAGGGTGTAGTCGGTGTGGGTGGCCCGAGGTTGGCCCACGTCTGGTGGCGTGTAGTCCTTTTCCCGGTCCGCCGAGGTGTAGGCGAATAGGTGAGCAGGACGCCCGGGCGGCGTAACCGAGATCACGTTGCCATTTGGATCGTAGCCGCTCGCGATCACGTTCAAGTCAGGAAGGGTCTGGTTCGTGGGTCTTCCCGCCAGGTCGTAATCGAAGGAAGTCGTGTGCTGCAGCGGGTCGAGGATGCTCCCGAGGAAACCATCGGAACGGTAGGCGAGCGTTGTCACGCGTGCGCCCTGGGTCATCGTGTCGTTGCGCCCGCGCGTGTCATAGTGGAGCTGCATCGGCGCTGACTACAAGCCGCGGCACGAACACCTTTGGCTACAACGCTACCACCGGACGGCTGACGAGCATCACGACGTTCGACGGTGTTGGCTTCACCTACGGTTATGATGGCTCCTTACTCAAGGACATCACCTGGAGCGGACCAATTTCCGGCAACGTGCAAACAACGTACGATTCGAGTTTCAGGCGCTCTAGCGAGAGCGTTACCGGAGGGCAGACGATCAANGGCTTCGTGACCAGCACCACGCTGGGAGCGATCAGCGAGTCGCGCACTTACGACGCCTATGGCGCGGAGAAGACGCATACGGTGGCTGCGAACGGCACGTCGCTCTTTTCCGTCGACTACGGCATCCGCGACGCGTTAGGTCGCATCATCAGTAAGACGGAGACGATCCAAGGGACAACGCACGTGTACGGCTACAGCTACGACGTGAGGGGGCGGCTGACCGATATAACGACTGACGGTGTCGCGACCTCGCATTACGAATACGATGTGAACGGGAACCGGCTCGTCGGACCGGGCCTGACCGCTTCGCCCATCTATGATGTACAGGACCGGCTCTTGAGCTACGGAACCTGCGCGTACACGTACAAGTCTGACGGATCTGTGCAGACGAAGACCTGCGCCGACGGTACGACGACATACGACTACGATGCGTTCGGAAACCTGCGCGGGGTAACACTCCCAAACGGAAACGCCGTAGCGTACATCATCGACGGGAGCCACCGGCGGGTCGGGAAGAAGGTCAACGGGGCACTGGTCGAAAGCTTCCTCTACGAGGACGATCTGAACCGGGTTGCCTGGTATGA
>VBKI01000038.1:2359-2921 GCA_005879535.1 Deltaproteobacteria bacterium
CAGGTCGGTTCAGTTAGAGAGGTTGTCGCGCAGGACGGGTCCGTCGCTGAGCTGATTACGTATGATGAATTTGGAAATATCCTGGCAGATTCCGCACCGATGTTTCAACCATTTGGGTTCGGAGGAGGACATCGCGATACCGATACAACTTTGAGTCGATTCAGTGCAAGGGACTACGATCCGACGACGGGCAGATGGACGACGATCGATCCCATTGGTTTCGCGGGCGGGGAGACGAATCTTTTCTCATTCGTAGGTAATGACCCAATAAACTTCAATGATCCAACGGGACTGTACTCTGGCGGTGTTGTGGTTCCACCGTGGGCTGCTGTCGCGTATGCCTTCTATTTTGGATGGAAGGTTGGAAGTGCCATTGAGCCGCACATTGAAGACTGGGTTCAGCGACAATTAGACACCACTCTCGGTCCGAAGCCGACCAACTCTCCCGTTCCTTCTCATCCGCCCGATCCATGGAAATGGGAACCGACGAACCCCGGCCGAGACGCCGCGACCGGCGGTTGCAAGCCTTGCCCGCCGGACGCAGACCCATGGGAGGCGCCAG
>VBKI01000038.1:2985-33458 GCA_005879535.1 Deltaproteobacteria bacterium
GCGAGTGCTTTCCGAAGAGAATGTCCGGTCCGACGAGGCCCTAGTGTCAGGAGGCGACTTGATTCCGACTCCCGCAATGAAGGACGTGACAGAGGCGATGCATCAATATCGCGAAGGAGCACGAGGTCTCTGGAACAGCTTCCTTCGGCGGAATGCCACACCCTACGTCGATTTCGACGCGGTTGAGGGATTTGCCGTCATCCGAGAGAAGCTTTTCGATGAACTTGTGCTTCGATCCCTTGGACAGCACGGTTTTAGGAGGGCCAATCGCTCTTTGCCGTACCCGTTCCTTCGAATCGACCCGACGACCGACCCTCTCTCAATCATGATCGCCCGACCAACCTCGGACCGAAACAGATATTGGGACGATCCCATCAACAAGCTCGCCCAACGAGGCGTGCGCCTGGCGTTCATTGATCACTTCGACTGGGATGATTTCGGGTACCTCGATTTCCAGTACTATCGTGTTCAGATTTCCGAATGCATCGAATACCCTTTTCTCGTGGGCCGGGAGGCCTTGGTTGATGTGCACCATGCGCGGGTTGTCTTTGAACCCTGAAGAATTAGCGACGATCGTCTCGTCCCTGCGTCGTCCACCCCTTCGGACCTTTATGGCGGTCTGTCGAGACGCTCAGTTTCCATGGTATCTGCTTAGGTGGCCGACGGAGGAGCAGGCAGACCGCTATCGCCGAAATCTTAGGAGATGCTGGACTACCCTTCATTGTGGAACGACAGGACACCGGGGTGGTTAGTGGTTAGGCGCCAGGATCGCCCGAGACACGATGAACTGCGGGAACAAGTATCGGATGAGCCCCATAGAGGCGCTGGCGACGTTGCTTGGCCACTGACACCGCGAACTTCACCTCGTGCGCCGCATGGGCGGCTTCGCTGAGGAGGCAACCGAGGCGGTTTCAGCGCCTGCGGCGCACAGAGGCGCAGCGAGCGACGCACAAACGCGGAGTACAGAGTCACACCATCGGGAAAACTGCAGATCGAGGCACCCAGAGTCGACCGCTTGGGATGATTGGCATGAGGCGTTGCGTATTGTGTCCCCGAATCTCGCGATAACCTGCCTCCGGGTACGTCCATGACTCCAGACATGTCACGTATGATACTCCGGTGTCCCCTTCCCCCGAAGTGAGGTGCTGGAGCTGCGGCTTTGTCAGATGAAATCAAATCGGAAATATTACATCATGATCGTCGTTGCGGCCGTAATCGCGGCCGCGTTCGATGTCCTCTCCAATGACCGCGCTTTGCTGTTCATGCAAACTAAGTTCGAATTTCCGGCCAAGCGGCTGCGAATCGGCTTGGCGGATTTCGCGAAGCCGGAGCGCTGGCTGCTTATCGCCTCGCGAGAAGGCCCAGGTCAAGCGGTGCGCCTCTTCGGCATGTTCCCCGGTTGGTTTTCAATCAGACCGTTCAATGCGCCAGCTGAACGTTTCTACGTATTCAGGGTGATCGACGATCCGGATAAGGGGACAGTCACCCTGATTGAAAATGATCTCGCCAGGGAAGCGTCGAACGTTCCGGGGACACGACGCTATGGAGTGGCAGTTTCCTTCGGGGTCCACCATTGACATCCCCACGCTGAGAGTCACAATTCTGATGCAACCGAGCTCGACCGCCACTGAAGACGCAATCTTGATCCTGGAGTCGGGGTGAGGGCAAGACGATTTTTCCGGCATCAGACGTCCGTTTGGAATATCCTGACGCTGGTAAGGCAGGCCGGTGCGATAAACGCGATACAGGAGTTGGTAGGCATAGACTGGCATCGGAGCCGCGACAGCCGCCGGCCGTCCAGCTCCTTCGCTATACGCAGCCTGCTAGACCGCCACCGAGAAGTCATCGCCAGAGCGGGCGGATCGCAGGATCGATGAGCCCGAGAATGAACCAGAACGAGCCGCCGAGCAGGGCGAGCCATGCAAGGAGCTTGACCCTTTCCGCGCCTGCCGTTGGATGGAGCCACGAGTTCCCGCTAAGACGGTGCGCCCCATCGCCCCAGATGATCCAGCCTTGAAGGGCCAGGTTCGCTAGATGGAGCGTCACCCAGGTCGTAGTCGTCACGCGGTTCGTCCTTCATGCTCGCGGATGCGCCTTGGTCGTCAGACGCGGGCTCTGCAGCTTCAGCGTGAGCTTCATGGCCCGCATCATGCCTCAGGTGCGGCGCGTTGTGACATCGCCGCGGCGCCCAGCTCTGTAACAGCGGGTGCCCGCAGTTACTTGTGCGACATGGATCCCGGGGTTTTCGGGGCGTCGCGATGCGCCGCATCCCCGATATCGTCGGCGATGTGGGGCCTTACGGCACGTTGCCCGCAACGTGGTTGCAACGTAAATGCATTTAGCCGCGCGTAAACGTACCGAAAGGGCCAGGTTTGGTACCCAGTGGATACCGAATTAGGGCGTATCGGTGCGCGTTGTTAGAGTAATGCCCGGACGTACTCAAGCTGAACACCATCTAACTTTTGCGGGGGCAGTCAGGGCACTGACCACTTCGGCACGGGCAGGCTGGGGTCGCGGTCGCAAAGGCGGCGCATGGGCGTTTTTGCGCTCATGGTGGTGGCGCCGCCGGTCAGGTCCCTGTGGTTGCAGCCTGTTGTTGATTGAGGAACGCCTTAGGTTACCGCGGAGTTGCAAGCGTTCGCACGACGCCGAGTTCCGTTCGCTGCGTGCTCATCCTAACCACTATTCTTGGAGACAGTTTGGAGACGCCCGCGGAAGGCTCACTAACACTAGTGAGATCAGGAACTTGGCGGTAGCGCATGGGAATCGAACCCACCGAGGACGCCTCTCAGCGCCCGCCACCGGTTTTGAAGACCGGGCCAGTCACCAGATCCGGAAGCGCTACCGCGGCGGAATCTAGCAGGTGTGCGCAGAGGGCGGGCGATGAAAGTACTGCAGTCGCGCGGATGGCATCACCCTGCTCGCCGCCATCACGGCCACACGTTCGCGTTCTTCTTCCCGGCGAGCGGCCAGGCTGCGGGTTCAGGATGCAGAAGCGCTGGCCCGTCGGCGCCTCCATCACGATCCAGCGCTTGACGTACGCGATGCGACGGGCGCCGAGCGCTTCCAGGCGGCGCGCCTCAGCCTCGAGGTCGTCGGTCTCGATGTCGAGATGGATGCGGCTTTCATGCTCGACCTTCTGTACGAACAAGATCGGTTCACTCGGGTCTGAGTCCAGCAGGCGATACAATGGATCGCCTTCAGGTTCGGGCCGCCAGCGGCGCCCGAGCGCGCGGCTCCAGAACTCCGCAGCGGCATCGAGATCGGTCGTCTTGCAGTCGAGGACGAAGGTCGACAATCGGCTGCGATGCATCCGCGCAGCTTACGCCGAATCCAACGCAAGCACAGCGCGCGGCGGGTGTGTGACGCCCGCCGCGCGCGCCTGTCCCTAGCGTCCCCGCGCCGCAGAGAGCCGGCGGCGGAACCCGAGGAGCACCGCGATCGCTACCGCGATCCAGGACGCCGACTGGAACCCGCTGCTGGAGCAGCCTCCCGAGGGGAACATGAACGATGAGGTCGCCGTCGGCGGCGTGCTCGAGCTGGATTGGCACCCCGTGGTGGTGCAGGACCCGTCGGACCCGCTTTGCTCCGTTGGAGGCACATCCTTGCCGAGCGCGTGCAGGATCAGCGCCGCGAGCTGCGCCCGGCCACCGTCAAGCGCCGCAGGAGTGGTGTACCCCTGGTACGCATGCGGGTAGACGCCCAGGGCGATCTGCTTCGCCTCTGCGGCCAATCCGAGGGTCGCCGCGAGATGGAGCAGCTCGTAGTCCTCCATTCCGTCGCGGATGCCCTTCAGTCGCAACGACTCGACCGGGATCTCCGTCTGCCCGCCGATCTTCGCCGTCGTGCCCGGGTAGAACAGCGTTCCGTCCCCGTTCCCTCCGAACGCGACCTGTCTGACCCACGGATCGCCACCGAAGTAGGACTGGGTCATCTCGTAGTACAGCTCGCCCGTTCCGTCGAAGATGTAGGTCATCCACTCGAGGGCGCGGTTGCGGGTCGCGTCGGTATCGATCGCGTACGAAGGCCAGCCCATCGAGTTGGTAGCATCGACCCCCGGCGACACGCCGGAGCAGCCGAAGCTCATGCAGCCCTGATAGAGCCAGATGTTCGACGGCCAGCGCGCTCGCTGGCTGCCCGCGAGCGAAGTGCCGGGGCGATCCTCCAGATAGTTGATGACCGCGACGAACAGGTCGATGCCGGTCACGCCGTTTGCCGCCGCGGCATAGGGTTGCGACGTCAGCAGGGTCGTCAACTCCGGATCGCCGGCGCGCGAATTCGCGATGCGGCCGGGAATGTCCGACCACTGGCAGGTCAAGGGCGGTTCGTCACAGATGTAGTTGAAGAGCCTCGGGAACCAGCCCTTCGCCCGGAAATGGTCCGACCAGCCCTTCACGCCGGCTGCACTGGCAGGGCCGTAGATCTGCACGGACGTGAGCTGCGCGTTCTTGAGCCGCGTGTTCGCCGTCCCGTCCATGAACGGTCCGCCGTACGTGTCGAACGCGGACCAATCCGCCGCGCCGGTCGAAGA
The DNA here is from genome assembly GCA_005879535.1 of Deltaproteobacteria bacterium. Taxonomy (NCBI): domain Bacteria; kingdom Pseudomonadati; phylum Myxococcota; class Myxococcia; species Deltaproteobacteria bacterium. The sequence goes on from VBKI01000038.1 coordinate 7,517, forward strand.
CACCGGCGTGCTGGAGACGGGAACGCTGACCGAGACGTGGTTGTCCAACGCCGCTTGAACGTACCGGGTCCGCAAGGCCTGCTCGTAGGCGACGTTGCTGCAGCTGCCGTCGCCGTGCCCCATGCAGGGTCCATTCCAGGTGATCCCGAATGCAGTGCGAAGCGTCGAGGTCGAGGGAACGGAGAAGTCCCAGACCGTCAGCGTCACCGGCACCTGGGCGCTGGCGCCGCCGCTGACCACGAGCGTGCCGGTGTACTTGCCCGCGGGCGCGTCCGCCGGAACGTGCACGTCGACATACACGGCGCGGTTCTCGCCGGCCGGCACGTCGAACGGAAACGCGTTTCGCTTCTCGCCCATGATTGGATCGACGTCCGGCACGAGCGCGTCGGGCCACCAACCGGTCGCGCCATCGCCGCCGGACTGATTGGCGACGTTGATGAGCGCCTCGCGGTAGAGGACGACGTCGCGTCCAGAGATCGTGTGTCCCTGGCCGTCGGACACTCCGTCGAAGGCCATGGAAACGCCGGAGGCCGGCCCCGTCACGACGACGTGAAAGGCCTCGAACTCGTTCTTTGCAGCCGCGATCGACGCCGCTGCAGGCGCCTGGGCGGGGACCGCGGTTTGCGGACGGACCTTCGTCGCCGCTGGAGCGATCCAGATCTGTGCCGCGGATGCGGCGCTTGAGGCCGCGAGTGCCGCGGCAATCGTGAACAGCGAGAGCGCCTGCCGCGTCGAGCGGCGCGAGGCGGACGGGATGCCTGTCTGGTTGTGCTGCCTCTTCAACGGTGCCTCCTTGATCGGCTTGCCGAAAAGCGACTGCCTTTCGGTTCGGCCAACGAAGGAGGCATGCCGCCTCTTCCCGGCTCGATCTACGGCTGTAGGGGCAAATCTGCACGTCTATCGGGAAAGCGGGGCGTTCGTCGCCCCTCCGCACACCTTGGCGCCTTCCGGCGGCATGGGAACTACAGGGCGCAGAACAGCCTGGTGCCGGCCCTCAGGATGGAATCGCCGCCCCTCGTGCGAGGGACCGCACGTGCGAACGTGAAGGGGCCGTTCGAGCAAGCGCTTGGGTGTTCGGATACTCGCCGGCAAGAAGGAGACTGTCGCCGGGTTGCACGTCGAGGGGGTGAGCGCATGCCGGCACGCATGTTGTCCGCGCGCCGGACGGGGATTTCTAGGCTGCGACGACCTCTGGACCTGCCGGAGACGGACGGACTTCGGACGGCCGTTGCGGCCGCGGCAGAACGCGGCGCAGTCTGGTTTCCAGTGCCAGGCGGGCAACCAGAGCCGGCTTCTCCACGAGAAAGAACGCGATGGTCGCTACCACGCCGGCGGCGATGATGTTTGCCGGGAACCGTGTTGCCGGGTCCGAAGTGAATCGGTTCAGGAAGGGCTGCTGCCAGAGGTAGATCGAATAGCTTGCGCGCCCGACGGCGACGATCGGTGCGGCGCTGAGCGCTTTCGTCCAGATGGAACCGGGGAGGCGAACGCAGCGGTCGACGCAGAGTGGGACGCCGACGCTGATGACCGCCGGGGAAATGGTGAAGGCAAACCGGGGGTGTTGCTCGAACACCATGGTCGCGAGCACGGCGAGCGGAACGAGGAAGAACCAGCGGGATTTGAGCAGGGCCCGATAGCGGGCATCCTGCCAGAGACGGTCGCTGATACCGGCCAGCACGCACCCCATCGCGAGCGGGTCCACTACGGTTCCAAAGGTGTGGCCGACTCCATCGCGCGATGCCGGCAGCAGGACCCAGATGCCGACACGCATGACTGGAGCGATGAAGAGACACGCCGCGGCCACCCACATCGCCCTGCGCACGCCGAGAAGCACGAGGACTGCCGGCCAGAGCAGATAGAACTGCTCTTCGACGGCGAGCGACCAGGTATGCCCGAGCGTCCACGCGCTATGCGGGTGGTAGTTCCCGATGTACGCGAGGGCGTAGCCGAGATCGCCGGGGGCGAGCTCCACCCAGCCCAGGCGGGCCGCGGCGGCCATCGCGATCAAGAACACGTAGTAGGGGACGAGGATGCGGAAGATGCGGCGGAAGTAGAACATCGAAAGACCGATCGAGCCGCGCTTCTCCTGCTCGTCGAGCAGCAGCCGGGTAATCAGGTATCCGGAAATGACGAAGAACACCCGCACGCCGAGGACGGCGAGGAAAGGCAGGACGAGGCGGGGCGATCCGATCGGGAACCCAACGGTTCCCCCGAGGTGGCCGAACACCACCAGCGAGATCGACAAGGCCCGAAGCCCATCGAGGCTCGGGATCCGGCCGCTTTGCCTGTCCACAGCGCCCCCCAGCGCTTGGTGTTCAACTGAGGGTGGTGTGCGCTGGTCGCCCAGTCAACGGACTTGCCCTCACTGCCCCACTACGGGCGGGCGAGCGAGCGCTGCTGCGGGAGCGGGCGGTTCGGACGCCCGCTCCATCCACGTCGCCTGTTGCGTCAGGGCACTAACAGGTTGGCGCAGTGTCCTGGTTTGTTGGACGGCGTTCCGATCGCGCCCCCCTTCGGAATGCACTGGCTTTGCGGTAGCGGAGCACCGCGTTCAACGTAGTCGGTCAGCAGGTCGAAGCTCTTCTGCGCGTGCTTTTGGATGAACTCGAGCTGCGAAAACGTGTTCTTGAAGGTCTCGATGTGGTTCCCGTTCTGAACTTCGTATAGCCGATATTGAACCGATCGGCCGTCGCGGTCGTTACCGCCACCATGTGCTTCGGCGAGCACCAGCGCCTCGTACGCACGCGCGCCGCGTTGGATCGGCAGCAGCGCGTCCATCGTGCCTGCCACTGTGACCAGCGGCCGGCCGATCTTGCCGGTGGTGGCGACCGAGGCGAGACGCGCCGCGATCGCGGGATCCAGTGCGGCCCGCGCGAGATATTCGTACCCGCCAGTCCCTTGGATGTCGTTCGGCCCGTCGAGATAGGTGATCCAGTTCGGATCGAACCGCTTCTGCCACTGGCACTGCGTCACTTCCCAGAACTGCGCCCAGTAGAGGCCCCACAGCGAGGTGGTGCCGATGACGATGTCGGGCGGATAACCCGCGGCCTCGATATTCTGCGCGGCAATCTTTGCAGCATTCTTCACGGCTGGGGCGCTCGAAGTGAGCCCCAAGGCGTAGGCAGGCCAGTTGCGGATTGCAGGCGGAAGATCGATCAGGATGTTCGGCCCGCGCGGATCGATGAAAGTGCCCTCCCAGTCAACGCCGCCGTCGAAGAGATCGGGGGCCTGCTCCAGCGCGCGGCGAACCTGGTAGCCGCCGTTCGAGGTGCCGACGGCGTACGTGCGCTGCGGCAGGCTGTTGTACTGCGCCTTGACGGCCCGCTTGGCGAGACCGGTCCCATCGATGAAGTACTCCGTCCATTGCGTGAACGCTTTCGCGGGCTCGTTGTCGTAGAATTCGACCCAGACCGACGACGCCGGATTCAACCGGCACGAATTCGGCGTGGGGGGCGTCGCCGACGACAAACTCGTGATCTTCAGATTGAGCACGCCCTTGTTCTGTGACGCGTAGGCGTAACCCTTCTGGACGACGTAATCACTCCAGGCGAAGTCGCCGTTGAACTCGCTGCGCGTGCCCGAGGCGCCGGCGACGACGAGCTTGCCGTTCCAGACGGTCGGCAAACGGAGCAGGAACCGCGCCTCTCCAGTCGGATCGTCGGTGAAGCGGCCGTTGACCTGGATTCCCGGTACGGCGCGCCCGATCGGAGTGCGGTTCGGCGGATCGGGAGAGATGACGCCGCGATCCGTTACCGGCGTAAAGGCGCCCGGGGGAAGGCCGGGAACGGAGTTGTTCGCGGGCGTAGTGTCAGCATTGTTGGTCGTCAGATCCGTGCTATCGAAGCATCTGACGTCCATCAGATTGATGCTGTCGGCCAGGGCGGCCTTCACCTCATTGCAGCTGGCATGTGCGATTCCAGGAACGCCGATCGCGGCGCACAAGACGGCGACCATTGACAACAGGCTCTTTGTTCTCATTTGTCTCCCCTTGGGGGTCGCACGTATGGCACATCTTCCCCGCTCCGCAAAGTCAGACGAGTGGCGTGCACGCTGCGCAGGGCGCTCGGCTGTCTGTTGACAGCCGAATCCGACGACTCGCACAGTCCGCCGCCGATCTCCGCCGGTGCAATGCGCGGAAGGAGGCCCCATGAAGCGTCTCGTGCTTTTCTGGGCTGCGGTCGGAACCGCCGCGGTCGCCCAGGTCACGGTGCTCCACTCGGCGCAGGGTTCGGGTCACATCCAGTTCGCTACCAACTCGGAGTTCATCACCTTCAGCGCAGTCCAGCGCGCCGACGGAACCGTCAGCGGGAACGCCACCGTGCACGATGTCAGCGCCGGAGTGACGGCGCGGATCGACGTGAATTGCCTGAACGTCGTCGGCAATACGGCGAGGATCAGCGGCATCGTGACGCGGTCGAGCGACCCGACCCTGGTAGGCTACGAGGGAATCTTCCAGGTCGTCGATGGCGGCGAAGGCAAGGGATCGGTCGATCTCATGAGCCTCGCCAACTTCTTCGAAGTCGGCAGCGGGAACGACTGCACCGTACCGGGAGAATTCGATCTCGTTCCGGTAGATCAGGGCAACATCCAGGTGCAGTGACCGCCCGCTCTACGCGATTCGCTGGCGCAGGTGGTCTCCGACCCGCAGCGCATTCGCCATGATGGTCAGCGCGGGATTCACCGCTCCCGACGACGGGAAGAAGCTGGCGTCGACGACGTAGAGGTTGTCCACGTCGTGCCCCTTGCAGTTCCGGTCCAGCGCGGAAGTCTCCGGGTCGTTCCCGAACCGGATGGTCCCGTTCTGGTGGGCGACGCCGGCCAGCGGAATCCGCTCGCCCAGGTACAGGTTCCGCGCGAACAGCCCCTGGTGGCACTCGTGCCCATGCATCGGGCAGGCGCGCTGCTCGTTCATCAGCTTCTTCAGCCGTGCGATGAGCTGGCGATGGCCTTCCTCATTGTTCGGCCGATACGACAGAACGATGTTCCCCTGGCCGTCGAGCGTCACCCGGTTCTCCGGATCCGGCAGGTCCTCCGACGTCAGCCAGAAGTCGAGCGAATGGCGCGCCATCAGATCCAGCGTGAACCCCGGGGCAATTGCCGGCGCGCCGGCGCTCAACGTCGGGCCGTCCAGCTTGCCGACGAAGGAGATGTGCCCCATCGGGTACGGAAACTCCTTCGTCCCGAAGTAGAAGTCGTTCACCGAAAGAGATTTCTGGAAGATGGTCGGGTTCGGGCACTTCGACACCGCCATCAGCACCGAGTTGACGTGCCCCATGTAGTGCCGGCCAACGACGCCGGAGCGATTCGCGAGACCGTCGGGATGGCGATCGTTCGCGGACCGCAGCAGGAGCGCCGCGGAGTTGATCGCGCCCGCGGAGACCACCACCACATCGGCGGAGTACTCCTCGCGCGTGCCGTTGCGCCGCACGATCACCTTGTTCACCGCGCGACCCGACGGAATCGTCTCCAGCCGCTCGACGTATGCGTTCGTGAGCAGCGTCACATTGGGAAACTCGAGCGCCGGATCCACCGCCAGCACCTGCGCATCGGACTTCGCCCGCACCAGGCAGGGAAATCCGTCGCAGGTGCCGCAGCGGATGCACTGGCTCCGGTTCGGGTTCTTCTCGTCGATCTGGATGCCCAGCGGCGTGTGGAATGCCTTCACCCCGGAGCGCGCGAAGTCTTCCGCCAGGTGCTGCAGCCGCTCTTCGTGGCTCACGGCGGGATGCGGATACGGCTCGCTCGCGAACGGCTCCGTCGGGTCTTCTCCGCGCTCGCCGTGCACGTGGTACATGCGCTCGGCGCGCGTGTAGTACGGCTCCATCTCGTCGTAGCCGACTGGCCAGCCCGGAGAGACGCCGCCGTGATGGCGCAGCTCGCCGAAGTCCTCCTTGCGCAGGCGGAAGAGGGCGGCGCCGTAGAACTTGGTGTTGCCGCCGACGGCGTAGTTCGTGTGCGGGTGCAGGTCGCGCCCGCGCGAGTCCCTCCAGACCTCCTTGGTCTGGTAGCGACCCTTCAGATTCACGGAGGCGGAGTCCCAGTTCTCCTTCTCGCGCCGGACATAGTCGCCGCGCTCGAGCAACAGGATGCGCTTCCCCGAGGGAGCGAGATTGTGGACCAGCGTCCCCCCGCCGGCCCCGGACCCGATCACGATCACGTCGTAGCTGTGCGCCATGGCGCCTCCTCCCTGTGGGTACGGCCGGCGCAGGCGCCCGTTACACGCGTGTAACGAATTCCGCCCCTCGCGAGACTCCATCGGCGAAAGGAGGCTTTCCGTGCCGGCCGTCGCGCCCGAAGTGCTGGCCCTCGCGCAGGACTCCGCGCTCCTCGAGGCGCTCCGCGCCGGAGACGAGCGGGCGTTCCTGGAGCTGGTGGAGAGCCTCCACGGGGGGATGGTCCGCTTTGCGCGGGGCTTCGTGAAGACCGACACGGCGGCGGAGGACGTGGTGCAGGACACCTGGGCAGTGGTGCTGCAGGACATCGACCGATTCGAGGGCCGGTCCGCGCTGCGATCGTGGATTTTCGGCATCCTCGGCAACCTTGCGCGGACGCGTGCGGCAAAGGACGGCCGCTGCGTCCCGCTGTCGGCGCTACAGCCCGACGACGGCGAGTCCGCCGTCGACCCTTCCGAGTTCCATCCCGATTCGCATCCGCGCTGGGCCGGACACTGGGCGAAAGCGCCGGAGCCTTGGCCCGAGGCTCGCCTTCTCTCCCGCGAGGCGCTCGCGTACATCCGCGATGCCATCGAGCGCCTCCCGGAGGGGCAGCGCGCGGTCATCCGCCTGCGCGACGTCGAAGGCTGGACCTCGCAGGAAGTGTGCGAGGCGCTCGGCGTGAGCGAAGTGAACCAGCGCGTCCTGTTGCACAGGGCGCGCTCCCGCGTGCGGCGGGAGATTGCCCGGCATGTCGAACGGAGAAACCCATGAATCGCGCCCTGCCGGCCGATCTCGACTGCATCGCGGCCGTGGAGCAGGTCACGGACTACCTCGAAGGCGCGCTTCCGCCACACGCGCGCACCGAGTTCGAGCAGCACCTCGTGACCTGCCCCGGCTGCGTCACCTACTTGCGGCAGCTCCGCGCCCAGATCGCGGCTTCCTCGACGCTGGCCGAGCAGCGGCCGGTCCCCGAGGAAGTGACGCAAGAGCTGCTGGCCATGTTCCGCGCATCGCGAGGTGAGAAATGATCGCCTGGAAGTTCTTCGCGCCCGGAGCCGTGGCGCCGTTCACAGGCGTTCGCTGGCCGGCAACCGGCTGGATGGAGAGTGCTGCCGGTCCGGACAACGGAGTTCACGCCTGCGCAGTCGAGCACCTCCCGTATTGGTTCGACGAGGAGCTATGGGAAGTGGAGCTCGACTCTCCCGTCACACACGGTGCGCGCCAGCTCGTCGCCCGGAGGGGTCGACTGCTCGTGCAAATCGACGAATGGCCGAAGGCGCAGGCGGAATTCAGCTTGGCCTGCGTCGATCGGACCCGGCGTCGTGTGGAGGAAGCGCTTCGCCGCGGGGACCGCAGCGCGGATTTCGCCGGCTACCTCGCCGACGTCATCCGCCGCCAGCCTTATCCCGGCGCCTGCGCCTATATCGCTGCGAGGGCGGCAGCGGCAGCGGACGGCATGCCCGGCCATGACCAAGAACGTGCTGCCCAGGTCGAATGGCTCGCAAGTCGTTTGCGCCTCGCGCATCCTTAACCCGGCCTCGCCAACGGCCGCGTCCGCCGCTCGCGCAGTTGCTCGAGGCTTCGCTGCAGCTCGGGCATCCCCTGCGCCAGCAGCTCCAGCTCCTTCTTCGGCAAGCTCCAGACGCTGAGCGGCCTGGCGCAGCGGATGGTCGCATTGCGTGTCGTGTGATCGAGTAATGCCATCTCCCCGAAGAGCTCGCCGGCGCCGAGCCGCGCGATCACCTGGTCGCGGACCACCACCTCCGCCTCTCCGTCGAGGATGGCGTAGATGCGGTCGCCCAGATCGCCCTGCCGGAACACCTCCTGCCCTGGCTCGAAGTGCTCGCGCAGCAGGAGCTGGTTGTTGCCGAAGCGGAACTGCACCAGCTCCGGCGGCAGGAACAGATCGAACGTCCATGACGCCGCGACCTTCAGCCTGCGCCCGAACCCCGGCAGCTTCATCAGATAGATCGTCCTCCAGAGGAACCATGCGAGCGCGCCGGAGATCTGTAGCCCGAAGACGTCGGCGACTGCGGTGTGGCGGCCCAGAGAGCCCATCTTTCCAAGGCCCTTGAAGTCGAAGACGCGCCGTGCGCCGCCCCGGATCGCCACGACCAGGTTGTGCGCCAGCACTTTTGCCTGGCGCGTCGCATGCTGCGCGGTGGGAGGTGCCGTGCCTCCGTTCATCGTCGGCACCTGCGCGCAGTCGCCCAGGGCCCAGACTCCCGGAAGACCCTGGATCTCCAACTCGGGAGTGACCAGGATGCGGCCGCCCTTGTTCTTGGGCAGCTCGAGCGCCTCGATCAGCGGGTGCGCGAACGAGGGCACAGTCGACACCAGCGTGCGGGTGGGGATGGTACGTCCGTCAGCGAGCACTGCCTCCTCGCCGGTGGCGGCGGACAGCTTCGCCTGCAACAGCAGCTCGACTCCGCGCTTCGCGAGGATGCGCTGGGCGAAACGGCCCAACTTCTCCGGCACCTCGGGGAGGATTCGATCCTGCGAGTGCACCAGCACGACCCGGATCTCGCGCGGATCGATCTGCGGGTAGTTGGCCGCCACGCCGCGGACGAAGTCGTTGAGCTCCGCGACGACCTCCACCCCCGAGAATCCGCCGCCGGCGACGACGAAGGTCAAGAGCTGCCGGCGCAGCTTCTCGTCGTGTCGCTCGATGGCCGCCTCCTCGAGGGCCCGGATGACGTGGTTGCGCAGATAGAGGGCGTCGTTGAGGTTCTTGAAGGGCAGGGCGTGCTCCGGCAGTCCCCGCAGGCCGCGGAAGTCGGTGACGGTCCCCAGCGCAAGCACCAGGTGGTCGTACTCGATGACATGAGGATGGGGCAGGAAGCCCGGAGCCGTGGTGACGGTCCGCCTTTCCAGATCGATGGATTCGATCTCGCGGACGTGGATCTCCGTTCCGGGGAGCAACCGGCGAAGCGGACTGACCAGGTCGAGCAGGCCGATGGTTCCCGAGATCACTTCCGGGAGCATCGGCTGGAAGACGAAGTAGTTGTCCTTGGCGACGAGGACGACTTCGTAATCGCCGCGGCCGGCCAGCTCGCGCTCCATTTGCTGCGCGGCAAAGACAGCGCCGAATCCACCGCCGAGGATGACGACGCGCTTCGGCCGTGCTGCGGTCTTCGGGCGTTGCTCGCAGAAGATGCAGCGCACGCCGGGCGCGTGATCGAGCTTCGCGCAGCCGGGCCGGCGGCGATGCACGGCCGCGGCGGCGAGCATGCCGAGAGGCGGCGCGAGGAAATAGATCCACAGCGCCCCGAACCCCGCGCCCATCGCGGAGGCCAGCGACCGTGCCGGGTTCATGCTCGTTCCGGAGATGGGGGCCTCGACGAAGATGTAGATGGCGACCAAAGTCCCGGCGCAAACTCCCGCCCATCGGGCGTACCGGGTTCCCGTCAGGGTGAGGACGACGAGCATGAGGAAGAACGAGATCGCCACCTCCGCGGCGAACGCAGCGGCGGTGCCTGCCTTCGGCAAAGTGGCCGCGAAGTTCGTGGAAGGAAGCGCCAGCGCGTCGCGCAGCACCAGCCACGACAGCGCCACCCCGGCGATTCCGCCGACGACCTGGGCCGCGGCATAGAAGATCGCGTCGTGCCCGGGAACGCGGCCGAGGCGCCAGAAGGCGAGCGTCACCGCCGGGTTCAGGTGCGCACCGGAGCGCTTGCCCCAAGGAGAGTAGATGATGGCCACGGCGGTGAGACCCATCGCGAGCCCCATCAGCGCCCGGCGCACCGTCGGATCGATGGTTTGCGCGCGCGACGCCGGATGCTCCAGCGCGACGGTCAGCGCGCATGCCGCGATCATGAAGATGCCCAGACCCGCCGCCTCCATCGCGTACTCCGCCCAATGGCGCCGGAAGGCCTCACGCAGCGTCATCGGCGAAATTCCGATCCGGGCGCCGCGACGGCCTTGCGGTCGCGGCGCGATCTGTCGTTCGGGTTGTCCGCCAGATCGACCGAGAGCACCTGGATCAACTCGGCGACGCTCCACGCCTGGGCGGGAGCACCTCCCGCCGCGAACGGCGAATCGGCGCTGAACACCTCCGAGATGGTGCCGAGGCAAGCATCGACGAGGTGCAGCTCCATCGGCCGTAGCAGGTCACGGCAGTGCTGCACCGTCTCGGAAGAGCGGCCGAAGGCGCACAGATATGCGCGGATGAACGGACCGAGGAGCCAGGGCCACACTGTGCCCTGGTGGTAGGCGCCGTCGCGCTCCGCCGGCCCGCCGCGGTATTGCCCGATGTAGCCGCGCTCGTCGGGAGCCAGCGTTTTCAACCCGAAGGGCGTGAGCAACTTCTGCTCGACGGCGCGAACCACCGACTTGCGCTGCTCCGCGTCGAGCAACGGGAAAGGAAGCGAGAGGGCGAAGAGTTGGTTCGGGCGGAACGCGGGATCTCCCACGACGTCGTCGAGATGTCCGCGCTCCGCGTTCCAGAACGCCTTCTCGAAGGAGGAGCGGACGCGATCCGCATCCGACGCGTACGCGGCCGCTGCTTGCGCATCGCCCAGCGCGGCGCCCCACAGCCCCATCAGACGAAGCGCGTTGAACCAGAGGGCATTGATCTCGACGGCCTTGCCGTGCCGGGGCGTGATCACGCGATCGCCGACGCGCGCGTCCATCCAGGTGAGCTGGACGCCAGGGACACCCGCGGCGAGCAGACCGTCGGCGGGATCGATCTTGATCCCGTGATGCGTACCTTGCTGATGCCAGCGGACGATCTCCTTCGCGGCCGGATAGAATTCCTGGCGCAGGAACGTCGCGTCGCCGCTCTTCTGCACGTAGGCGTGCATCGCCTGGAACATCCACAGCGTCGCGTCCACCGTGTTGTACTCGGGCTTGTCCCCGGGCCGGTCGGGGAACGCGTTCGGGATCAGGCCGCGATCGATGTGCGCGAGAAATCCGCGGAGCACTTCCCGCGCTTCCTGCAGCCTGCCGCGGGCGATCAGCAGGCCGGGGAGGGAGATCATCGTGTCCCGCCCCCAATCGGTGAACCAGGGATAGCCGGCGATCACCGTCGGCTTGCCGTCGGCGCGGCGGACGACGAACTGATCCGCTGCGGCCTCGAGGCGCGCGAGGAACGGGTCCGCGCCGCGCGGTCGCCTCTGCTCGCTGACCTTGGCCGTCAGGTCGGCGACCGAGTTCGCGTCGAACGTCCGCGGGCCGATCGTCGCCGCGACGAAAAGCGGCTTGTCGGGCGCGATCTCCGCGTGCAGCGTTCCGAGCTTCCAGAGCTCTTCGCGGAAGTCGAGCCCCCGATCTATCTCGGCGAGGTACTCGTTCGAGTAGTACCAGGTCCCATCGCGCTCCAGACGCGCTTCTGGGCTGACGTGCAGCGCCAGCTCCGGCAGCCCGCCGTACGGGCGCGCGCGGACGACCAGCGCGCCGCCATTGCGATCCTCGCGCAGGGAGCCGTCCAGCGACGGATTCGCGCGGCTCAGCGAGTGATAGTCGCGGAAGGCGAGGAACGGCGAGATGGCGATCTTCCGCGGCCGCGTCGCGCGATAGGTGACGACGACGGACTGCTCACCCGGCACCAGGAAGAGCTGCTTCTCGACATGGGCGCCGCCGACGTCGAATACCCAGGTCGGGAACGGATCGAGTCGGAACTCGACCAGATGCGCATATCCTCGCGGCGCAAGGGTCCCTGGGTACTGGTTCGTCGCGAGCGGAGCGTCGGGCGCGCCCTCGCCCGAGACCACTTCGTCGAGGCGCGAGAGGAGCACGTGCCGATCGACCGGCGGTCGGAGCGAAGCGACGAGGAGCCCGTGGTACCGGCGCGTGTTCGTGCCGGCGACGGTTCCCATCGCGAAGCCGCCGGTGCCGTTCGTCTCCAGCCACTCGAGATGCGACGACCGCTCGTAGTCCTGGCAGATCTTCCGGTTCACGCGCATTTCACTCTCCGCTCTGCTGGAGCAGCTTCGCCACCAGGCCGGTCCAGCCCGTCTGGTGATTCGCGCCGACGCCCGAGCCGTCGTCGCCGTTGAAGTACTCGTGGAAGAGCAGGTAGTCGCGGAAGTGAGGATCGCGCTGCATCTTCTCGGCCTTGCCGAACGCCGGCCGGCGACCGTCGCCATCGCGGAGGAAGATGGAGGAGAGCCGCCGCGAGAGCTCCGTCGCCACTTGTGCGAGCGTGAGTTGCCGGCCAGAGCCAGTCGGGAATTCCACCGTGAACCCGTCGCCCAGATAGTGATGGAACTTCTGCAGCGACTCGATCAGCAGGTAGTTCACCGGGAACCAGATGGGGCCGCGCCAGTTGGAGTTGCCACCGAACAGGCCGCTCGACGACTCCGCGGGCTCGTACCGCACGCCGTACTCGGCGCCGTCGATCTTCAGGCTGTAAGGCTGGTCGCGGTGGACGCGCGAGAGCGCGCGGATGCCGTGCGGCGAGAGGAACTCCGACTCGTCGAGCAGCCGCCGCAGGATCTTCGGCAGTTTCCGCGGTTCGACCACCGAGAACAGCCGTCGATCCATGGCGCCGAGCGTTCGCATGCAGGCGACGCCCTCCGTCAGATCGGGCCGGTGGTCGATGAACCATTCCATCCGCCGGGCGAACGCGGGGAACTTCGCGATCAGCTCGGCGGGGATCGGTTCCACCGCGAAGAGCGGAATGAGGCCGACCATCGATCGGATCCGCAGCGTCATCTCCTCGCTGCCGCGGTGAAGGACGTCGTAGTAGAAGCCGTCCTCCTCGTCCCAGAGGCCCATCGTGTTCATCGCCCGGGCGATGTGGACGAAGTGCTCCCAGAACTTGCTTGCGACGTCCTCGTACTCGTCCTCCTCGCGCGCCAGCTCCAGTGCGATGGAGAGCATGTTCAGGCAGTACATCGCCATCCAGCTCGTGCCGTCGGACTGCTCGAGGTGTCCGCCGCCCGGCAGCGGAGCGCTGCGGTCGAAGACGCCGATGTTGTCCAGGCCGAGGAAGCCGCCCTGGAAGACGTTGCGACCTTCCGCGTCCTTGCGGTTCACCCACCAGGTGAAGTTGAGCATCAGCTTGTGGAAGACGCGCTTGAGGAACTTGCGGTCGCCGGAGCCGCGCCGTTTCTTCTCGATCTTGTAGACGCGCCAGGCGGCCCAGGCGAAGACCGGCGGGTTGACGTCGCCGAACGCCCACTCGTAGGCCGGAATCTGCCCGTTCGGGTGCATGTACCACTCGCGCAGGAGAAGCACGAGCTGGTCCTTGGCGAAGTCACTGTCCACCAGCGCGAGCGGGATGCAGTGGAAGGCGAGGTCCCAGGCGGCAAACCACGGGTATTCCCACTTGTCGGGCATGGAGATGACGTCGGCGTTGTAGAGGTGGCCCCAGTCGGCATTGCGGCCGTTTTTGCGCTCCCGCGGCGGCGCCGGCTGCGCCGGGTCACCCTCCAGCCAGTCGCGCACGACGTAGTGGTAGAACTGCTTCGACCAGAGCATGCCCGCCAGCGCCTGCCGCATGACGTTGCGCGCGTCCGCCGAGAGCGTCGTCGGAATCACGCTCGCGTAGAACTCCTCCGCTTCCCGCTTGCGTGTCCCGAGGATCCCATCGGTCGCGTCCACGAGCTGCGCAACGCCGTGGGAGAGCCTCAGCCGGATCACGGCGCTGCCGTGACCTGGAACGGTCAGCTTGTAGCGCGCCGCGCACTTCGTGCCGACCCGATCCGGGTTGACCGTCTCCGACCCGTGGATCACGTAATCGTGGATGCCGTCCTTTGGATACCGCGGACCTGGGACGCCGAACAGACGGCCCGAGTTTGTCTCGTTGTCGCAGAAGAGCAGCTCGGGCGTGCCTTCGCAGCTCAGCTGGTACTTGCCGGCATGAACGGAGGAAGGACCGCTGGCGCGCAGCGAGGGGCGCTTCTGCTCGCGGCCCCAGCTCCAGGTATTGCGGAACCACAGCGTCGGGAGGACTTCCACCTCGGCGGCCTGCGCTCCGCGGTTCGCCACTTCGATGCGGATGCAGATGTCGTCGACGTCCGCCTTCGCGTACTCGACGAAGACGTCGAAGTAGCGGTCCTGGTCGAAAATGCCGGTGTCGATCAGCTCCAGCTCGCGGCCTGCGCGTCCTCGTCTGCGGTTCTCCTCGGCGAGGTGCGCATAGGGGAACTCGGCCTGCGGATACTTGTACAGGTACTTCATATACGAGTGCGTCGGCGTCGAGTCGAGGTAGTAGTAGAGCTCCTTCACGTCCTCGCCGTGGTTTCCTTCCTGACCGGTGAGGCCGAAGAGGCGCTCCTTTAGGATCGGATCGCGCTTGTTCCAGAGCGCCACCGAGAAGCAGAGATTCTGGCGCCGGTCGGAAATTCCCGCGATGCCGTCCTCGTTCCAGCGATACGCGCGCGAGCGCGCGTGGTCGTGCGGGACGTAGTCCCACGCCGTGCCGCCCGGGCTGTAGTCCTCGCGGACGGTGCCCCACGCGCGCTCGCTCAGGTACGGGCCCCAGCGCTTCCAGTGGGCCGTGCGATCGCGCGACTCGCCAAGCCTCTCCTCTTCGCGGGTAGTCATGGTCCTCCCTCAGTACGTCTTCGCAGCGGAAGCGTTACTCGGCGGCAAGCTGCAACACGTGCCCGTCGGGATCGCGGGCGAGCAGGGCGCGCCCGTATCCTAGCCTTATGTCGGAGAGCGCGACGGCGCCAGGCGAGACGAACGCGGCGTGCAGGCCGCGCAGGGCGGCGGCGGCTCCGCCGAGGTCGCCGGTGAAGAGCGTCGTCTGCCAGTGGATCAGATCGTTTGCGCGCTCGTCGGCAGGCATCGGGCGTCCGTCGCGCGGCGCGAGGTACTCGAGCAGCTCGACGCCGGGCCCGGAAGTGCCGCGAAGCGTCGTGATGCGCAGCCGCGCCCCGAAGACATTGTTCAGGTGCTCCTGCTCGGTGCCCCAGTTCTCGCTGGTGCCGGCGACGCGCAGCCCGAGGGTGTCGCGGTAGAAGCGGAGACTCGCGTCGGTGTCGCTCACGACGATGGCCGTGTGGTCGATTCCGAGGAACAGCCGATCCGTCGCTTGCCATCGGCCATCGCCTTTGCCGCGCGGAAACTGGATCACTTCCAGTACGTGCCGGTCCGGGTCGCGAAAGTAGAAGGCGCGGATGCCGGCCGCGTTCGCATTCCAGTCCGGAAGCCTTTGCGGGCCGGTGGACGCGTGCTCGACGCGCGCGGCGCGCAGCGCGGCATACGCGCGGTCCATGTCCGAGATGACGATCGCAGCGTGCTGGAAATATCGATCGTTGCTGCGCGCATCGGCCGGAGGCGGCCGTCCGCGCGGCGCCAGGTATTCCGTCAAGTCCAGGCATTCGCGGCCGAGCTGCATGCGCGCGGTGCGCAGGCGCACCCCGAACACTCCCTGGAGCTGCTCCAGCGGATCGCCGGCCTGCTCGACGTCGGCGATCTTCTCGAACCCGAGGACGCGCGCGTAGAACTCGGCGGATCGATCCACGTCGGAAACCGTGAGACCGACGCAGCCCACCTTGCGGACGTGCGGTAAGGGATCGGCATGCGCAGTCGAGATGCAGCTTTTCGTTCCACTCGCGATCAGCGACGAGAGGGCGAGAAGCGCGGTCCACAGGATCCGGTTCATGCCCGTGGGTCGGACGCAGCAGGCATTCGTTACAGGGGCTAGACCGTCGCTGCGCGCGTGTTCGCTTCGGTGCGAGGCTGCCGCAGGACATTCTGCAGGACCCGATCGAGCGAGAGCGGACCCGGCCCCGCGACGAGGATCCAGACCGCGAGCACGATGTACGTCCACTCCTCGAAGCCGAGCAGATCGGAGAGGCCGTGCAGGTCCGCGCTCTTGGCGGTGATGATCGCCACGGTCATCGTGACGATCAGCGGGATCGCCGCGAGCCTGCTGAGCAGGCCGATCAGGAGCAACGCACCGCAGACGAACTCCGCCGTGGAGGCGAGCACGGCATTGAAACCGGGGGCTGGGATACCCAACTCCGTGAAGAATTCCGTGACCTTCTGAAGTCCGTGCAGCTTGCCCCAACCGGTGCCGATGAAGACGACGCCCAGCGTCAGCCGCGCGAGCGTAGGACCGAGGAAGGCGAGACGTTCGGCGGTGGAGAGGAAGGCGGCCTGTGCGCGCGAAAGAAATCCCATTCGGTTTGCTCCGTTGACGTTGAGTGATTGTCCCACGGGGACGCGTTCTGTTACAGCGCGGAGACCCGTTCGGTTACAGCGTGTAACGGAGAGCTGCCGGGAGCGTACCCAAGAGGGTCCTCGAACAGGAGCTCGAAATGACCTCGACCAGACCGTTGCAAGGCCAGAAAGCCGTCGTCACCGGCGCGAACTCCGGGATCGGCCGCGCCATCGCCATCGCGCTGGGCGGCGCTGGCGCGGACGTCGTCGTCAACTACCGCGACGGCGAGGACGCGGCGATGGAGGTGGTGCGGACGATCTCGCAGTCCGGTAGCCGGGCCCTTGCGCATCGCGCGGATGTCTCGCGCGAGGCGGAAGTGAAGGAGCTCTTCCAGCGAGCCATCGAGCACTTTGGCACCGTCGACATCCTGGTCAGCAACGCCGGCCTGCAGCGCGACGCTGCCTTCGAGGACCTCACGCTCGAGCAGTGGAACACCGTCATCGGCGTCAACCTCACCGGCCAGTTCCTCTGCGCTCGCGAGGCGGTGCGCGAGTTCAAGCGCCGTGGGGTGGTGGAGAGCGTCTCGAAGGCGGCGGGGAAGATCATCTGCATCAGCTCGGTCCACGAGGTGATCCCTTGGGCGGGCCACGTCAACTATGCCGCCTCGAAGGGCGGCGTGATGCTGATGATGAAGAGCCTGGCCCAGGAGGTCGCGCCGCAGCGCATCCGGGTGAACAGCATCTCGCCGGGCGCCATCCGCACTCCGATCAACACCGCCGCCTGGAGCACGCCCGAAGCGTACGCGGCGCTGATGCGGCTCATTCCCTACAAGCGCATCGGCGAGCCCGACGATATCGGGAAGGCAGCAATCTTTCTCGCCTCCGACGAATCGGATTACATTACCGGCACGAGCATGTACGTCGACGGCGGCATGACCCTCTATCCAGAGTTCGCGTCGGGCGGCTGAACCAGATGCGTCTGCCGCGCGTGACCCTGCTGGGAGCGTTCGTCGCGGCGCTGGCGCTGATGGCGGTGCTGCTCGGAGCGCTGGCCGCAGTGGTCCTCGAGGGTTCGCGGCGATCGATTCTGACCAGCGCGGAGAAGCTGCGCGACGCCGCTGCGCGCCGAGTGGAGGCGCAGGTTCGCGCGCAGCTCGACGGCGCGTCGACGGCGATCGCGGATCTGGAGCGCGAGATCGAGCTCGGAGTGGTACCGCCGCACGATCTTCCCGGCGTGGAGGCGGCGCTGTTCCGGGAGGTGGTGCGCAACCCCAGCCTCGCCGAAGTGACCTTCATCCACGCGCACCGCACGGGTTACGACGCGGAAGGCAACCCGACGCTCGCGCCGGCCGGCCGGTGGCAGCTCTCCGTCTTCCGCTCCGGAATTCACGGCGACGCCGCCGTGCTGACGCGCAGGATCGCGTCGGGTACCTCGGAGGTGCGGCAGCGCCCGATGGGAGGTGGGCTGGAGGACGGCGCGTGGGTCAGCGAAGGCCAGGCGCCGGACCCGACCCGCCATCTCACGTTCATGTCGGCCGCGTCGCGAGACGTGGGCGGCGAGCCGATCTGGACCGACTTGGCCTGGTCGCAGCTCGATCAGATGCTTCCGGCCGACCGGCGGCGCGTCGTCGTTTCCGTCCAGAAGGCCGTGGAGAACGGCAGAGGCCGGCTGATCGCCGTGGTGCGGGCCGCTCTTCTGGCGTCGGCCATCGATTCCGTTTCGGCGCTGCAGGTGGGCAAGGACGATCCACACCGGATCTTCATCACCGACGCGGACGGAAGGCTGATCACGCGCCTGTCGCCGCAAGATCGCTTGACCCTGGTCGGCGACGACCTGCGTATCGCCCCGGAGGGGCTGCCGCCGGCCATTTCCCTCGCGCTGCGCGGCCCGCTGCTCGACGAGAAGCAGGGTGTCGAGCGCACCGGCGAGCTGCAGGTAGACGGAGAACGCTGGCTGGCGACTTTCCGCGCCCTGGCGGGATCGCAGGACTGGTTCGTCGGCGTCGTGGTCCCCGAGTCGGCCTATACGCGCGAGCTGCGTGCCGTCCGGGTGCGGCTCTTGATGGCGTGTGCGGTGATCATCGGGCTGGTCCTGCTCGGCGGCGGCCTCGCGCTCTTCGCGTTGCGACGCGGCCTGGGACGTATCGGCGGTGGCGCAGCGCGGATGCGCATGCTCGACTTCGCGGCTTCACCGGTGAAGACGCCGTTTCGCGACATCCACGCCGTGCTCTCGGGTCTGGAGCAGGCGAAGACCGCGCTGCGTGGCATGGGCAAGTACGCGCCGCTCGATCTGGTGCGCGAGCTGTACGCGCAGAACCGCGAGCCGGCGCTCGGCGGAGAGATGAGGGAGCTGTCCATCCTCTTCACCGATCTGGAGGGATTCACTTCGCTTTCCGAGCACGTCCCGCCCGACGAGCTGGCGCGATCGCTCGGCTTGTACATGCAGACGATGACGGAGGCGATCCGTTCCTGCGGCGGCACCATCGACAAGTTCATCGGCGACGCCGTGATGGCCTTGTGGAATGCCCCGACGCTGCGGCCCGAGCACGCGCGGCTCGCCTGCCGCGCGATCCTGGAATGCCGGACCGCGACAGCAAAACTGTACGCCTCGCCGTCCTGGACGGGACTGCCGCCGCTGCGCACCCGATACGGCTTGCACCGGGACGTCGTCATGGTGGGGCACTTCGGCGCGCCGGATCGGTTCAGCTACACCGCGCTTGGCGACGGCGTGAACCTGGCGTCCCGGCTCGAAGCGCTGTGCAAGCAATACGAGGTCGACGCCATCGTCAGCGAGCCCATCGTGGAGAAGGCCGGCCGCGACTTCGTCTTCCGGCGCCTCGATTGCGTCGCCGTGAAGGGGAGGAGCGAGGGCGTGATGGTCTACGATCTTCTCGGCGCGGCGGGGGACGCCATCGGTGTGCTTCCCGCAGCCCGCGCGTACGAAGCCGCGTTCGCGTCGTACGTGCAGCGCGATTTCAACGGCGCGATCGCTCGACTCTCGCAGCATCCCGACGACGGTCCGAGCCGCGTCCTGCTGAAGCGGTGCCAAACGATGATCGCCGACCCACCGCCCCCACACTGGAACGGCGTCCACATCGCGCTTGCGAAATAATGGGCGCTGGACCGCACCGACTCAATGCCCAGCCGCCCTAGAAGTACATCCGCAGCGGCAGTTGCGAACACTCGAAGTGATCATGGCCATGCTCGCGGATCACCTTCACGTTGTACAGGGCGCACTCGGCCTGTAGCAGCGAGAGCGGCGGACGGTAAGGCTCTGGCTTGCCACCGTTCCCGAGGCGCGGCCGTGGGTCGTAGACAACGTCGCATGCACACGCGCAGAGGTGCTTGCTCGCATGATGGCCGCCGACATCCTTGTTGGTCCTTCGGCTGCGGCACCAGCTGATCACACTCCCCTGGTAGGCGCTGCAGACCCTCACGATGCAGGTGAGCAGATCCACAATGTCCGGAGCGAGGCGATGCATTGCCTTCATTGCACCAACTCCAATTCGACGCGGCTGGGAAGCAGACCCGATGCGTCGGCGGCTGCGAGCGCCGGCGCGCAATGGTGCAAGGGCGAAGGTGGTGCAAGGTGAATGCCGTCGATCGCCACTCCGAGCCGGGTCCGGTTGCACGGTGGAAACCTGACGTTTGCGTGGAAATCCTGATCGCGCGCTCGCCGCTTCGCGCGGCCTCCTGCAGCGAGGCGCGGTGCGGCGCGGCGCGTGCAACAGCGGACTCGCGTGAGGTCAATACCCGCCGCGATCAGAGCGCACCGTCGGCCAGGAAGGCACGGCCTGCTGGTCTGCGCGCTGATCTCGTCCGGGTGTGCTGCCAGCTCTATCTCCTGGCGAGGACCGTCCCCGGACACCCGGGTGGAAGTGTTCTATGCGACCGACAGGAAAGCCTTGTCGTCGAACAGTTTCGCCGGCGATCGCGGCTCGGGAGCCCTGTCGTTCGGCATTTCGCCCGTACTGCTTCCGGCACGAACAATCGCGCTGGGCATTCCGCTGTCGCAGGAGAAGTTCGAGCAGTCGCTGAGCTCTGCTCTCACGCGGACAGGAGCCAGGGACATCCTGGTATTCGTGCACGGGTACAATTTCAGCTTCGACGAAGCGGTCCTCTGGGCAGGGCAGTTGAAGCATCAACTCCAGTTCGAGGGCGCTGTGGTCCTGTACAGCTGGCCGTCGAACGGGAATCGCTGGTCGTACCTTGGCGACTCGAGCAACGCCGATTGGACGACGCCCCACCTCGCCGGGTTCCTCCAAGCTCTGGCCGCGCGTACCGGACGCGCCCAAATCCATCTGCTTGCGCACAGCCTGGGCAGCCGACCCGTGGTGGCGGCCCTGCACAGCCTCGCCGTCGGGCCGCACGCGGCGCGATTCGGACAGATCATCTTTGCGGCGCCAGACGTGGACGCGGACGCGTTTCGCGACGTCCTCCCTGCGATCGTCGCGACGGCGGAGCGGATCACGCTGTACACGGCCTCCGACCTCGCGTTGCGCGTCTCAGCGCTGCTGTCGGCTCATCCGCGCGCGGGCGACTCCGATCGCAACGTCGTCCTCATCGATGGCATGGACACCATTGACGTGACCTCTGCCGACGAGGGCCCGATCCGCCACGATTACTTCCTCGAGAACGAACGGGTGCTGGCAGACATCTTCCAACTGCTCTCGTATGCGGCGCCGCCAGAGAAACGCTTCCGACTGTTCGCCGTCCGCGTACGCGGCCGCCTTCTCTGGCAGTTTCGGTCCTGAGGGGGCTTATTGGATCCCGTACTTTCGCAGCCGGTAGTAGAGCGTCGATCGGTTGATGCCCAGATCCCGTGCGACGTCGGCCTTGTGCCCGTGGTGCCGGCCCAACGCGTCTACCAGACTCTTGCGCTCCATCTCCGCAAGCGCGTGATCAAGGACACGGGATGGCTCGCGGTCCGGCAATGGGCGGACGCCGAAGTCAAGATCATCCCCCGAGATCTCCATTCCGCGAGCGAGGATCACCGCGCGCTCGATCACGTTCTCCAGCTCGCGAACGTTCCCCGGCCATTCGTAGGCGCAGAGCTTCTCGACGGCGTCATCGCGAAGCCCGGTGATGCTGCGGCCGAACGCCGCGACGAAACGGGCCAGAAAATGGCCAGCAAGACCTTCGATGTCTCCCGGACGCTCGCGCAACGGCGGCACGCGGATGGGAAATACGTTGAGCCGATAGAAGAGGTCCTCGCGGAACGTCCCTGCGGCCATCGCGGCCTCGAGGTCGCGATTGGTCGCGGAAATCACCCGCACGTCCACTCGCAGGGTCTCCGCTCCTCCCACCCGCTCGAATTCCCGTTCCTGCAGAACGCGGAGGAGCTTTACCTGGAGTTCGGAAGACATGTCGCCCACCTCGTCGAGGAAGAGCGTCCCCTCGTGGGCGAGCTCGAACCGTCCGCTGCGCCGCGCCACAGCCCCGGTGAATGAGCCGCGCTCGTGACCGAAGAGCTCGCTCTCCAGCACGCTGCTGGCGAGCGCGGCACAGTTCACTCGCACGAACGGCCGGTTCGTGCGCGCGCTCGAGGAATGAATCATGCGAGCGATCAACTCCTTGCCGGTGCCGCTCTCGCCACGCAGCAACACCGTCGCCGTGGTCGGCGCCACCCGGCGCACCAATTCGAGCGCAGCGGCCAGCGGCGGTGCCTGTCCTACGATCTCGGCCCCGTTCCAGGAGACGTGCTCTTCACGTTTGAGGTACTCGTTGTGCCGCGCGAGCCTGTCGACGAGTCGCCGGTTCTCGATGACCAGGTGATGCTTCTCGACGGCTTGCTTGATCGCGCTGCCCAGATCGGACGCGTCAAATGGCTTCTGCACGTAACGATAGACCAGGCCCGAATTGATCGCTTCGGCCAACATCGGGACGTCGCCGTACGCGGTGAGCAGCACGCCCACGGCATCCGGTCGTAGCTTCCGGGCTTGGGCCAGCAACTCCAGACCGCTCATCGCGGGCATCCGCTGATCGGAGACGATTGCCGCAACGGGATGCTTTTCCAGCGTTGCCATCGCTTCGGCGCCGCTCTCGGCGAAGAGGAGAGGGTGGGACTGCTTGAAGGCGTAGCGGATGACGTCAAGGTTGTCCCGCTCGTCGTCGACTGCCAGGACGGGGTACTGCGAATAATTGATGTCGTTGCCGCTCATTGGCGTTTCATCCGATCTCCAGCGGCAGGACCACATCGAAACGCGTCCCGTGCGGCGCCCTGGGTTCCACGCGAATGGACCCGTTGTGTCTTTCGACGATGGCGTGGGCAATGGCGAGGCCCAGGCCGATGCCGCGCCCGACCTGACGCGTGGTGAAGAAGGGCTCGAAAATCTTGCTCGCTACGTCCGGCGCGATTCCCGACCCGGTATCCTCCACCGAGACCGTGAGCGCGTTGGCGTCGCGAGCGGTGGTCAGCACGATGCTGCCGCTTCCATCGATCGCCTGCGCGGCATTGCTGAGCAGATTGACGAACACCTGTCTCAGAGCCCCAGGGTAGCAGCGGATCCGTCCGTCCGGTCCGTAGCGCCTCACTACCTCGATCCGGGAGTCGAGCTCGTACCGAAGCAGCGAAACCGCGGAGTCGAGAAGTTGCCGGACATCCTCTTCGTGACGCGGCTCACCCTCGTCGCGGCGGGCGAACGTGGTGAGGCCAGCGACGATGTCGCGACTGCGCTGGACGCCATTGCGGAGCGTGCGGAACATGTCTTCCACGTCCTGGAGTGCTGCCGGAAGGCGCCGCAATTCTGCCTGCCGCATCGCCTCGTCGTGGGCGCGTTCCGCATGGAGACCGAGCACCGCGCGTGCGTCGAGGAACGTTGCTTCCAGCGGCGGAAGCGAATTGGCGATGAAATTGATCGGATTGTTGATCTCGTGGGCGATCCCGGCGGACAGACGCCCGATCGACGCCATCTTCTCCGCATGGACCACCTGCGCTTGAGCAGCGCGGAGGTCGCGAACAGTGTTCTCCAACTGCAGCGTCCGCTCCGCGACCTTCTGCTCGAGGCCCTGGTTCAATGTCACGACCTGGTGCCGGCGCACCGACGAGCAAGAGGAGCGCGTCCAGCCAGATGGTGCGCGAAACGCCAGGAACGGCGGCGAACAGCACGATCAGCAGCGCGTAGCTCGTCGCCGCCGTGAGGACGAGGTAGAAGCGTCTGATCGCTAGCTGCGCTGCCATCACCAGCAGCAGGTAGATGGCAACTGTCATTGCGGCCATCAGCAGCGCGTGTTCGGGGACCTCGCGCATCGCGGCGCGCTGGAACGCGTACACGGACGGAACGTCCAGGATCGCGATCGCCACCCACGAATGCCTCAGGATCTCCAGGCGGTAGCGGCCGACCGCGTAGAGTCCGACGGACAGAATGCAATAAGCCGCGACGATCGGAAGGCGCGCACCCGCGCCGCGCACACCGAGCGCCACTGCAATGCCACTCAACGCGAAGAACGAGGCGGTGAGGGCCGCCCGCAACGCCAGAAGGCGGCGCGCGTTGCGCAACCGCTCCAGCTCTAGCGTCGCTCCCAGCAGGTCGCGAGCGGTCGCGTTCATCGCCACGCCGTGGTCGGCGGCGCAAGAACCCGTTCAAACATGGGTTCCGCCAATGCCGATGGTCGCCGTCGGAACCCCGGTTTCGAGCGCATGCATCGCGCCCCCTCCCCGAGGCACTTCTACGCCTGGAGGACGGTCGAGTCTAGCGCGCTCCGATCCAGCCTTCGGCGAGCCAGCCCTGGAGCACGTCGGCGGCACGTGCCGCGTCGCCGAACACGCCGCAGATCTCCCCCACGGTTGCGCCATCGGCGGCGACTTGGACCGCGCGCGCTTCGTCTGCGTCGACTTGCACGTGGAAAACGTCGAACCCGGACCGCCAGACGACGACGCGGATCTGCCGAGGGCCTGCCGTTTTCGCGCTTTCGTCCCAGAGCTGTCCGACGTCGTGCTCCAGCTCGAGCAGGCGCAGCGCAGGAATGAGCTGTAGGCGGCGATCCATGAAGGCATCCGCCTCCTGCGCCAGCCGGGCGAATTCCTCCGGCGAGAGCGGCGCTGCCTCGGCGGCCTCGAAGACTTCGCCTCGCGCCCACTCGAGTCTCGCGAGATCGCGCAGATCGGGTCGCTCGAGGAAAGCCGCGAACCTGCGGCCGAGTTGCCCGAGATCCGGATGCTCCGACGGATGGTCGTGGACGTACCTGGCAGCGACCTCGAAGAAGCCTTCGTCGCCCAGGGCGGCAACGACCTTGGGAAACATCTCCCGCAGGGCGTCGACCTGGCGGTGCAGGAACATGCGCGCGTAGATCGCGACGCGCTCTTCCGCGGGCAGCGCTGATGAGCCGACGAAAGCGTCGAGCGGACCTTCAGTGCCCTGGAGCAGTTCCCAGAAGAGGCGCTGCGTTTCGGCGAGCTTCATGCGAGCGCCTCGGCTTCCACCTCGCGCGCCCGATGGCTCTCCTCCACCAGCCGCTCCAGTTCGGGGACGTGGTCGTCCCATTCGATGAGCGCCGGCACACGGCCGAAGCGGCGGACCGCAGATCGGTACAGCTCCCAGACGGCATCGACCACCGGCGCGTCGTGCGTATCCAGGACGTAGGTCCCATGGTCGCTGTGGCCGGCAAGGTGGAACTGCCCCACGCGGTCCACCGGAATCCCGGCCAGGTAGGCGTCGGGATCGAAGCCGTGGTTACGGGCGCTGACGTAGACGTTGTTGACGTCGAGCAGGATGCCGCAGTCGGCTTCCCCGGCGATGCGCGCGAGGAATTCCCACTCCGTCATCGTCGACGACGCGTACTCCACGTAGCTGGAGACGTTCTCGAGCATCATCTGCCGGCCGAGCACGTCCTGCACCTGGCGCACGCGCGAGATTACGTGCGCGAGGGCTTCTTCGGTGTAGGGGAGCGGCAGCAGGTCGTGCGCGTACCGGCCGCCGTGACGACCCCAGCAGAGATGGTCGGAGACGTAGACGGGCTCGACCCTGACGGTCAGCTCGCGCAGGCCGCGCAGCAGGCGCGGATCGAGGGGATCGACCGATCCGATTCCGAGCGAAACGCCGTGGAGCACGACGGGAACGTCGCGCCGTACTTTCTCCAGGACGGCAATGGGGCGCCCACCAGGGGCGAGGAAGTTCTCGCTGATCGCTTCGACCCAGTCGACGGCAGGCGACTCCTCCAGAAACCGCCCATAGTGCTTGGGACGGAGCCCGATGCCGTGGCCCAGGTCCTTGCGCGCGAATGCCATCCTCGCCCCGGCGGAGCTCTACTTCTTCTCGGCGACGGCGACCTTGCCGCCCTTGGTCGTGCAGTCCTGCGAGCTGGTCTCGGTCACGCCCTGGCCCTTGCAGCCGTTCTGGCCTTTGCAGGCGTTGCTGGCGCTCTTGCAGGCTCCGTGGCCCTTGCACTCGTTGACGCCGGCACACATCACCTTGTCGCCAGCCTTCTTCTCCGTCTTGTCCTTCGCGAACGCCGCGCCCGAAACGAAGAGCGAGGCGACGGCGGTGGCAAGGACGGCGTTCTTCATCGACATGGGTTTTCCTCCCGGAAGTGGAACTTCGGCACGTAGGTACGTCCGCGCCGCGAAACCGTTACACGCTGGATCATCCGGACTCAAAAAAAATTCCCACGGTGATACGGTGAGGGCATGTCTCGCGAAAAGGCCGATGCATTGCGGCGCCTCCACGCCGGCCCCTCCATTCTGCTGTTTCCCAACGCCTGGGACGTCGCCAGCGCGCGCATCGTCGAGCAGG
>VBKI01000039.1 GCA_005879535.1 Deltaproteobacteria bacterium
TCCCAGCAGCGCTCCGCCGTCGGTCCGCGTGCAGTCGGTGGGGACGTTGCAAGAGCCGAGCGACGGCTCGCCGCTGTAAACGCAAGCGACACAGGACAGGAGCGCCACGACGGCGATTAGGCGATTCATTCGGCTCTCTCTAGAAACCTAGAAGGCAAACGCGAGTACCCCGCCGGCCGCGGCCAGTACCACGCTGCTCACGATGAGCACGTTGGCGATCGTCGCCGCGCTCTTGGCAGAGTTCAGGTTCGAGATATCGGAGGCGAGGTACACCCCGTTCCTGCTGTAGTTCGCCTCGGCGTCGCTGACGAGGCTCTTGCTGTGCTGCCCCTGGAAGATTCCCACGCCGAGCGCGAGAGCCGCGGCTCCCATCAGCGTGTACCCGACCGGCCGCGTCCACTTCCCTTCCTTCACGTCCACGCTGGGATCCGGCCGTCCACCGTGCAGGTCGGACGCCAGCGTCAGCGGCAACCCGCCCTTCTCGGTCTGCCGCGCGAACACCGTCTCCGAGAAGCCGCCCCGGCGGACCGCGACCTTCTTCTCCAGCGACGTCCGCTGCCCCACCGCGACGCGCACGGCGTGGACGCCGGGCTCCACCGCGATTGCCTCCGGGTTCTTGAAGCTGCGCGGAGCGAGGCGATTGTCGATGTAGATGGTCATGTCCCGGCGGTCGGCGTCGACGTAGATGCGTCCGGCGCACTTCACTTGAAGGGCGCGGCACGCCTGCCCCTCCGCCCAGGCCTGCACGTCGCTCTGCCGATCGGTCTCCAGCACCTGCTCGACCTCCGAGTTCGGCAGCACCCGCTGCTTGCCGACCTCGAAGATCCGCACCGAGAGGACGAAGCCGTTGCCCTTGGCCGCCGACGAGCCGACGAGCACGTTCTGGCATCGCGCCATCTTCCCCACGCTGGAGACGCAGGCAGCGTCATGCGGTTCGCAGTGGGTGGTCGAGTCGCCGAGCAGCACCGCGTCCTTGAGCAGCGGCGAGTCTTTGGCCACCTCGAAGAAGGTCTTCTGGATCGCCTCGAGGTACTTCTTGTCGGAGCTTCCCGCGGCGGACTCCTTCACGAAGGGGAAGACGCAGAGCGAGGTATCTTTTAGCAAGCTGAGATCGAGCTGCGGCTGCTCCGCGCCGGCCATCGGAAGCGGAAGCGCTTCGTCGGCCTTCGGGGCAGGCGCAGCGGGCGTCGCTGCCGCGGGCGCCGGCATCTTGCCGGAAGCGCTGGGCACCGTCTGCGGCGTGTTCCATCCCGACGACGGAGGCGGCGCCGCCGGCTTGTTGTCCTTCGACTGCGCGGACGCCGCAAACGACACCGCTACAACCAGCGCAAACAGAGCTCTCATCGATGCGCCCCTCGCTGAAGACCCCGCTGGTTCTCGCAGCATTGTCGAAGCCGAGTCAAGGAATCGGAACGCTTGCGTAAAAGTGCAGCGCGTCTGCAATCTCAGAGCTTGTCGGAGCGGCCCTGCGATTTGAGCGAATCGACGACGGCGCGAACGTCCTGGGCGCGTTCGCGAGGAACGACCAGCAGAGCGTCGCCGGCATCGACGATGCAAAGGTCCCGCAGCCCGACCGCTGCCACCAGGCGCTTTCCTTCCGACAACACGACGCATCCGTCGCAGTCGACGGCGATCGCGTCGCCGCTCACCGCGTTGCCGCGAGCGTCGAGCGCGCGAACCTCGGGCAGCGCCGCGAACGATCCCACGTCGCTCCACCCGAAGTCGCCGGGCACGAGCGCAATGCGATGGGTAGTCTGTGATTCGGGCTCCATCACCCCGTAATCGATGCTGATCGACTGCAGCGCGGCGAAGTCTCCGCCTCGCGTCAGGCCTTCGTGCACCTTTGGCAGGTGCCGCTGGAGCGCGTCCAGCATCGCGTCGGCGCGGAACACGAAGATCCCGGCATTCCAGGAGTACGACGGATCCTGGAGGTATCGCCCGGCGGTCGCGGCGTCCGGCTTCTCCACGAACGCTTCCACCGCGAACACCCCAGGCGCCTTCTCTGCTCCCCGCCGCAGATACCCGTAGCCGGTCTCCGGACGCGTGGGCTTGATCCCGAGCGTCAGCAGATCGCCGTTCTGGCAGGCGCCCGCAGCGAGAGCGAGGGCGTCGCGGAAGGCATCCGGACGCCCCACGTGATGATCGCTGGGCAGCACCATCAGGGTGGCGGCGCGGTCCTCGCGCAGCGCGTGCACGCAGGCAAGCCCGATCGCGGGCGCGGTATTGCGCGCCACCGACTCGACGATCAGATGCGCCACCGGCAGATCGGGAAGCGCCGCGCGCACGCCTTCGACGTGATCCTTGCCGCACACCACCCACGTGCGCTCGCTCGGGCAGAGCGGCGCAACCCGCGCGAACGTCTCGGCGATCAGGGTCCGCTTCGTCACCAGCGCCAGGAACTGCTTGGGCTTCTTCACCCGCGAGAGCGGCCAGAACCGCGTCCCGCTGCCGCCGGCGAGAATCACCGCGTGCAGGCTCATTGCCCCTCCCGCGCGAGCTGGATCAGCTGGTTGAGGATGCGCGCCGTCGCGCCCCAGACCACCGCGCCGTTCACGGTGTACCAGTAGAGCTCGAACTGCTGGCCTTTTCGCTCCCGCATCTCGATGCGGAGATTGGCCGGATCACAGAAGCCGGACAGAGGCAGCTCGTGCAGCGCCGCGATCTCCGCCGGGCTCGGGGTCCACGGATATCTTCCGGCGGCGGTGAAGGCGAGCGGATCCACGACGCCGACCACGGGCGTGATCACGAAGCCGGTGACGAAGGTGGGGCAGTCGTCGATGGCGCCCAGCACTTCGACGTGCTCCTCGCGCAGGCCGACCTCCTCTTGAGCCTCGCGCAGCGCCGTGGCCCGCGCGTCGGCATCGCCGATATCCATCGAGCCGCCGGGAAAGCTGATCTGGCCGGCGTGCGAGCGCAGCTCCTTGCTCCTCTCGGTGAAGAGCACGTGCAGCCCCTCGGGACGCGGCAACAGCGGCACCAGCACCGCCGCCGCCCGGCCGAACTCCGGCCGAAGCACTGGCTTGTGGCGCGTGATGGCGCGCCGGATCTGTGGAAGCGTTACCTCTTCCCGCTCAGCCACAGCAACACCACCAAGGCGGCCACCGCCAGCCGGTACCAGGCGAACGCCGCGTACGTGCGCCGGCGCAGGTAGTCGAGCATCCAGCGGATCACCGCCGCGCCCACCACTGCCGAGGCGACGAAGCCGGCGGCGAGGGCGACCCAGGTGAGGTCCCCTTCACCGGCGCGCATGTCATGGACCATCTTCGGCAGCTTGAGCAGTCCCGCGCCGAAGATGATGGGCGTGCTCATCAAAAAGCTGAAGCGCGCGATCTCATCGCGGGTGAAGTCCTCGAGGAGTCCCAGCCTGCGCGACGCCGATCGAAAAGGCCCGCGGGATGGTCATCTGCGCGAGGTCGCGCGACTTGCGTCCGACGCGGTCGGCGTACCAGAGGATCAGCCCGAGCGCGGCCATGGTGCAGGCGATGAGCAGCGGCGCCCGCAGATTCGACTCCGCCCACTTGTCCAGCAGTTTTCCGATCACGGCCGCCGGCAGCGCCGAGATCACGAGGCCCCAGAAGAGCCGCCGATCCGTCTCCGAGCCGCCGCCCGTCAATCCCGCGCCGAGCAGGCGGATCCAGTCCTTCCAGAAGACGGCCAGCACCGCCGCGAGCGTCCCCCAGTGCAACGCCACGTCGAAGGCGAGACCGGGGTCTTCCCACCCGAACAGCCAGGGGAGCAAGGTGAGGTGGGCGCTGGAAGAGATGGGCAGGAACTCCGCGAGGCCCTGCACGACCCCGTACACTACGGCTTGCCAGACGGGCATGCCGCTTCCTCTACGTCCCTTCTTCCCAGGACGCGAGGTACTTTTCCTGCTTCTCGGTCAGCTTGTCGATCCGCACGCCCATCGACTTCAGCTTGAGGCGCGCGATCTCGCGGTCGATCTCGTCGGGCACCGGGTAGACCTGGTTCTGCAGCTTCTTGCCGTTCTTGACCACGTACTCGGCGCTCAGGGCCTGGTTGGCGAAGCTCATGTCCATCACCGAGCTGGGATGGCCTTCGGCGCTGGCGAGATTGATCAGCCGGCCTTCGCCGAGAATGGCGATGCGGTTGCCGCTCTTCAGCGTGTACTCGTCGACGAACTCGCGCACGGTGCGCTTCTTGGCGTTCTTCTCCAGCCAACCGATGTCCACTTCGACGTTGAAGTGCCCGCTGTTCGCGACGATGGCTCCATCCTTCATCTTCTCGAAGTGCGGCTGCGCCAGCACCTCGCAGTTGCCGGTCACCGTGCAGAAGAAGTCGCCGATCCTCGCCGCCTCGAGCGACGGCATCGCCCGGTATCCGTCCATGGTCGCTTCCAGCGCCTTCAGCGGATCGATCTCGGTCACCACCACGTCGGCGCCCATCCCCTTGGCGCGCATGGCGAGGCCGCGGCCGCACCATCCGTAGCCGAGCACCACGAACACGCTGCCCGCGAGCAGCCGATTCGTCGCGCGCACGATGCCGTCGATGGTGCTCTGGCCGGTGCCGTAGCGGTTGTCGAACATGTGCTTGGTGAGCGCGTCGTTGACGCTGATCACCGGAAACGCGAGCTCGCCGTTCGCCTGCATCGCGCGCAGCCGCTGGACGCCCGTGGTGGTCTCTTCGGTGCCGCCGATCACGTTCTTCAGGAGCTCGCGGCGGTCGCTGACCAGGCTGGAGACGAGGTCGCAGCCGTCGTCCATCGTCAGGTTGGGCGCGTGGTTCAGCGCCGCCTTGAGGTGCTCGAAATAGGTGTCGCGATCCTCGCCCTTGATCGCGTAGACGCTGATGCCCTGGTCGACCAGCGCCGCAGCCACGTCGTCCTGCGTGCTGAGCGGGTTGGACGCACAGAGCACGAGCTCGGCGCCGCCCGCGTGGAGCGTCTGCATCAAGTGCGCCGTCTCGCTGGTGACGTGGAGGCAGGCGCTGATCCGCATCCCCTTGAGCGGCTTCTGCTTCGCGAACCGCTCCCGGATGCTGGCCAGCACCGGCATGGACCGCTCCGCCCATTCGATGCGCCCGTGCCCCTTGGGCGCGAGGTTCAGGTCCTTCACGTGGTGGGCGGTCTTCATCTGCTTCTTGGACACTGCCATTCTCTCGCTCCTTCGGAGTACAGCCTCAAGCGTAGCCGCAAAGTCGCACCTCCGGTGCGGCAGCGGCTATGCCGCGCCTTTGAGCCCCGCGGCCTGCCGCAGCGCGTCCGCGCGATCGGTGCGCTCCCAGGTGAACTCGGGCTCGGTGCGGCCGAAGTGCCCGTACGCAGCGGTCTTCTCGTAGATCGGCCGCAGCAGATCGAGCTCGCGGATGATCGATGCCGGCTTGAGGGAGAACGTGGCGCGGACCGCCTTCTCGATCTTCTCCTCGGGAACGGTGTGCGTTCCGAACGTCTCCACCATGATGGAGACCGGCTCCGCGACTCCGATGGCGTACGCGACCTGCACCTCGCAGCGTCGCGCCAGACCGGCGGCAACCACGTTCTTTGCCACCCAGCGCGCCGCGTAGGCGGCGCTGCGGTCCACCTTCGAGGGATCCTTGCCGGAGAAAGCGCCGCCGCCGTGGTGCCCCATGCCCCCGTAGGTGTCGACGATGATCTTGCGGCCAGTCACACCGGAGTCGCCCATGGGGCCGCCGATGATGAAGCGGCCGGTGGCGTTGATCATCCGCTTCATGTCGGGCGCCCGCAGCTCGAGGGGAACGACCTTGTCGATCACTTCCGAGCTCACCGCGTCGCGCAGCTGCTCGGTGGAGACGGAATCCTCGTGCTGCGCCGCGATGACGACCGCCTGCACCTTGTGCGCACGCCCGTCGCGGTACTCGACGGTGACCTGGCTCTTGCCGTCCGGCCGAAGAAACTTCAGGTCGCCGCGCCGGGCCTTGGCGAGCTGGCGGGTCAGCCGATGCGCGAGCGCGATGGGCAGGGGCATCAGCTCCGGCGTCTCGTCGCAGGCGTATCCGAACATCATCCCCTGGTCGCCGGCGCCCTGCTCCTTGCCGGCGCCGGAGTCGACGCCCATGGCGATTTCCAGGGACTGCTGCTCGACCGCGACCATCACCGCGCAGCTTCGCGCGTCGAATCCCATCGAACCGTCGTTGAAACCGATGCGCTCCACCGTGCGGCGGACGATGTTCGGGTACTCGAGACGCGCGCGGGTGGTGATCTCGCCGATCAGGAGCACCAATCCCGTCTTCACCGCGGTCTCCAGCGCGACGCGACTGGACTTGTCCTGGCGCAGGCATTCGTCGAGCACCGCGTCGGAGACCTGGTCGCAGATCTTGTCGGGATGACCTTCGGTGACGGATTCGGAAGAGAAGAGGGCGTCGCGCAGCTGCATCGTGTGTCCTCAGACCCGGCTCTTGCCGGCGTGGAACGAAAGGCCGCGCAGAATCGCCCCGATGCCGCGGCCTGTCAACGTCAAATCGGGGGCGCTCCTCCCTCGAAAACGAGCTGCGGAAACCGCTTGTGCATCTGCTCCAGAACGTACCGCTCGATCTCGTCGTGCGAGGAAAAAGCCATCGCTTCATCGAGGAGCTTGCGGGCATCGCGCACGTCCGCCGCCCGGATCACGCGCTTCACTTTGGGAATGTCCGCCGGGTTCATCGACAGCGTGTCGAGTCCGAGCGCGAGCAGGACCAGCGCGTAGGACGGGTCCCCGGCCATCTCCCCGCACATCGCGCACTCGATTCCCGCCGCCTTCGCACCTGCGACTGAAGACTGGATCAGGCGCAGCACGCCGAGATGCAGCGGCCGATAGAGGTACGCGACGTCGCGGTTTCCCCGATCGATGGCGAGGGAGTACTGGATCAAGTCGTTCGTGCCGATGGAGAAGAAGTCGCATTCGCGCGCCAGCCGGTCGGCGGCGAGCGCCGCGGCGGGCGTCTCGATCATGATGCCGATCGGAATCTTCTCCGCGACCGGCTTGCCTTCCAGCAGCAATTCCTGCCGGATGGCCTCGATCTGCGTCTTGGCGTCACGAAGCTCGTCGACCGCGGCCACCATGGGCAGCATGATCTGCAGCTTGCCCTGCATGGAGGCGCGCAGGAGTGCCCGGACCTGAGTCCGGAAGAGCTGCGGATGCCGGAGCGTAAAGCGGATGGCGCGAAGTCCGAGCGCAGGGTTGGGCTCGTGGGAGCGCTGCCCGATGGGAAGTTTGTCGCCGCCGAGATCCAGCGTACGGATGGTGACGGGGCGGTTCTGCATCCGCTGCAGGATCCCGCTGTAGGCGCGGTAATGCTCCTCCTCGCTGGGGAGCTCCTCGCGGTTCAGGTAGAGGAACTCCGTTCGATACAAGCCGACCCCCTCGCCGCCGTGGGCGAGGACGCTCGGGACCTCCTCTGGAAACTCGATGTTCGCCTGCAGGCAGACACGGCGCCCGTCGAGCGTCTGCGCGGGCCGATCGCGATCCTCGAGCAGCGCTGCGTCGCGGGATTTGGCCGCCACCCGCGCCGCCTCGAAGCGCTTGACCTCCTCCGGGTCGGGCGAGAGCAGCACCTCGCCCGTCGTCCCGTCGAGCGCGATCAGGTCTCCGGCACTGCAGATCTCGCTCGCCTGGCCTGCACCGACTACGCACGGCACTTCCAGGGCCCGGGCGAGGATCGCCGTGTGCGACGTCTTGCTCCCGAAATCGGTGACGAGACCCTTGATCTTCCCTGAAGCGAGCAGCACCGCCGCCTCGGCAACGGGCAGGTCATAGGCGACGATGACCACCTCGTCCGTAGGAATGTCGACGGAGATCGGCCGCTCTCCGATCAGGTTGTGGACGATCCGGTCGCAGACCTCGTCCAGATCGGCGCGCCGCTCGGCGACGTATCCGTCCGAGCCTAGCTTCTCGCCGACGTCCCGGACCAGCCGGCGCACGGCCCATTCGGCATTGAGCAGCTCATCCCGGATCAGCCCCTTGGCGCCCTCGATCAGCGTGGGATCGTTCGCCATCAGGCGGTGCGCGTCGAGGATGTCGCCCTGCTCGCCGTCGCCAAGGCTTTGACGGATCTGCTGGAGCTGGTCGACGGACTCTTTCACCGCCGCATCGAGCCGGCGGATTTCCGCTTCCACCTGATCGGGCTGGATGTGGTACCGCGGAACGCGTGCGCGCCGCCGGTCCACGGGGAACACGCGCCCGATCGCGACGCCGGGAGAAGCGGGGATTCCGGTCAGCTTCGCCAAGGCTCCCGCAGGTCTATCACAGGCGGGTCAGCTTCACGTGGAGGCGGCGTAACTCCTCATTGGCCTTCACGTACTGCCCTTTTCCCTGTTCCTGGGCGAGCTGTTCGGCAAGCTGCGGGACAATGCCTTTCAATGCCGGTCGGGCGGCTGGTACGGCGGTGAGCCAGTCGAGGGCGCGCGTCGCGGCGGTGCGGATCAGCAGTTGCTCGTCCGCCACGGCCTTGGCGAGGCCCGGGACCGCATCCAGGGCGCCCGCCCGGCCGAGCTCGTAGGCGGCGCGCGCCCGGACGACGGGGTCCGGGTCCTGCAGCTTGGGCAACCAGCACGGCGAGTCGGTCGCGCAAACCCGCGCGGCTTCGAAGGGTTTCGAGAGCTCGCCGAACTGCGTCGCGAGCAGGTCGCAGGCCTGGCGCGGGTCGCCCACGGGCATCGTCAGCTCGGCCAGTTGGCGGACGCAGGTCTGTTGCGATCCCTTCGACTCGCGCATCGCGAGGTTGAGGATGTCCTTGCCCAGGACCGGCTCGCCGAAGAGCGCCGCCGATTGCGCAATCGTGAGCCGCAACTTGAGGAGGCCCGACTGGGCTTTCTTCATCAATTCGCGGGCTTGTGCGCGATCGCCGATCCACACCAGCGCCTCCGCGGCGAAGGTGGTCACGTCCTCGTCCTGCGCGTTCGCGGTGGAGACCAGCGCCTGCACCGCGGCAGCGGCCTGCGTGGCGCGCATGCGCCCCAAGGCGTTGGCCGCGAACATGCGGACGAGATTGGAGAGCAGCCGCGAAGTCTCGCGATTCGGGTCGGGATCGACGTACTTCAGCTTCGCCAGCAGCACGGGGACCGCACGCTGGTCCTCGAGATCGCCGAGCACCAGCGCCGTCTTCGCGTACGTGCCGGCCGGCGCGCGGTTGTTCTCTTTCGCCCAGGCGAGGTAGGCGGGATCCTGGTCCTGGGCGATCTTCATCAGCGGCTCGACCGCTGACGGGCCCATGAGGAACAGCGCAAACGAGCTGTCCGACAGAAACGACACGCCCTGGCGCTCGATGACGAGCGCGTGCGCCAGCGCAGGGATGCCCGCGGTGTCGCCGATCTGTCCCAGAGCGACGACGGCGCGCTTGATCAAGAGCGGCGGCGCTGTGGGGTCATCGACGATGTGCGAGAGCTCGGGAACCGCGTCCTTCGACTTGACGTTTCCGAGCGCTTCCACGGCCGCGAGCCGGACGTTGTCGTCTCCGGACCGGGCGAGCCGGAGCAGGGCCGGCCCGGCGCGCGCGTCGCCGATGTTCCCCAGCGCTTCCGCGATGCGGGCGTTGGTGCGGTTGGCGGCGCGTGCGGCGGTATCGCTGCCAGCGCCCACCGTCGTGTCGACCGCATCGAGCAACGCATCGACCTGCTCGGGGCCGCCGAGGTCCTCGAGAGCGAGCGCCGCTTCCTCCTTCACCAGCGGGTCCTTCAAGAGAGCGGCAATGCGGGGCGCTGCCTGTTTCGCCTTGAGCTTGCGCAGCTGCTGGACGGCCTGGACGCGGACCTTCGGATCCCTGTCCTCGAGCTTGGGAATCCATGTCTGCGGATCGCCCGCGTCTTTCGACTTGCAAGCGATCAGCGAGACGGCGAGCACGAGCGCGAAGAGTCGCATCTGCCTCTTCGCGTATCCGCCCTCGGGGGTGCCGTCAATTCTTAGGTCAGTCCTTCAACCTTGAGCGCCTCGGCGACGGCGGGACGGGCCTTCATCCGTTCCATGAACTGCTGCAGCGGTGCCGGCAGCGGGAGCTCGACGCGCGCCGCCCAGCGCAGGATCGTGAACAGATACGCGTCGGCCATGGTCAGCTTTTCGCCCAGCAGGTACGGCTGCTTCGCCAGCGTTGCCGCCACGAAGTCGAGCCGCTTCGTGAGGTTCTCGCGAAAGACCGGATCCGACGTCTTGCGGAAGAGCGGGCTGAAGCTCTTGTGCAGCTCGGTGGCGATGAAGACCAGCCACTCCTGCAGCTTGTAACGCTCCTTGGTGCCCGCCTTGGGAGCCACCTTCTCTCCGCCCTTCTGGTCGGCGAGATACATGAGGATCGATGCGCCCTCGGTAAGCACGGTGCCGTCATCGAGCTGCAGCGCCGGCACGTAGCTCTTCGGATTGAGCTGGTTGTAGTTGGTTCCGGACTCGGAGATCTTCGTGTTCCGGTCCACTTTGTCGAGCTTGAAGTCAGCGCCCATCTCGCGCAGCACGATGTGAGGCGAGAGCGAACAGACGCCCGGTACGTAGAAGAGTTTCATGACGCACTTTGATGCCGGAGCGTTTGCTAAGTTGCGCAGCGGATGCGCATCGCCTTCCTCGGAACGCCGGAGTTCGCACTGCCGATCCTCGAGGCGTGCAGCCGGGCGGGCGAGTTGGCGCTGGTGGTCGCCCAACCCGACAAGCCGGTCGGACGCCACCAGGAGCTGCAGGCGCCTCCAACCAAGGAGTGGGCGATCGCGCGCGGCATCCGGGTCGAGCAACCGGACAAGGTGAAGCAGGGGAGGCTCGCAGCGGTCCTGGTGTCCGCAAGGCCCGATGTCGCCGTCGTCGCCGCGTATGGGCGGATCCTGCCTCCGGACGCGCTGCGAGTGCCTTTGCACGGATGCCTGAACGTGCACGCGTCGCTGCTTCCCGAGCTGCGCGGAGCGGCGCCCGCGCAGTGGGCGGTGGCGCGCGGGTACCGGGAAACCGGCGTCACCATCATGCAGATGGACGAAGGTCTGGATACGGGAGACATCCGTCTGCAACGTGGCCTGTCCATCGCCGACGACGAGACCGGCGAGTCGCTCTTGCGCAAGTTGGGGCCACTCGGGGCCGATGCGCTGACCCAGGCGCTTGCATTGCTCGCGCAAGGACGGCTGCCCCGAGTGCCGCAGGACCACTCCAAAGCGACGCTCGCGCCGCTTCTTTCCCGCGAGGACGGGCGCGTGGACTGGACCCGCACAGCCGACGAGCTCGACGCCAGGCGCCGCGGATTCATGCCTTGGCCCGGCGCCTGGACGACCGTGGATGGCGCCGCGCTGAAAATTCAGTCGGCGCGGCCCGTTGCCGGAAGCGGCGCCCCCGGAGAGCTGCTGGCCGGAACCGCCGTTGCGTGCGCGCCGGGCACGGCGTGGGAGCTGGTCGAAGTCCAGCCCGAAGGGAAGAGGCGGATGCCAGCGGCCGCATGGCTGCAGGGCGCGCGCCTGAAACCCGGCCATCGTCTCGGGACCTGAGGTAGATTCGCGGGATGCTGATCGTGCTGCATCCCGACGTGTCTGTTGACGCCCAGGCAGCGATCGAAGCCCGCATCCGCGAGCTGGGGTTCACGCCGCACGCGATCGAGGGCGCGGGACGCACGGCGATTGGCATCACCGGCAACCAGGGCCCCGTAGATCCGGGGCACTTCCGCGAGCTGCCCGGCGTCGCCGACTGCATCCCGGTGACCGCGCCGTACAAGCTCGTCTCGCGCGAAGTGAAGCACGAGGACACCGTCGTCGACGTGGCGGGCGTGCCGGTCGGTGGACCGGAGCTCGTGGTCATGGCCGGCCCGTGCGCCGTGGAGAGCGAGGAGCAGATCCTCACTGCCGCTCGGGGCGTGGCGGCCAGCGGCGCGTCGCTGTTGCGCGGCGGCGCTTTCAAGCCGCGGACGAGCCCGTACGATTTCCAGGGCCTGAAACAGAAGGGTCTCGAGCTGCTCACGAAGGCGCGCGCCGAGACCGGCCTGAAGATCGTCACCGAGGTGAAGGACACCGAGACGCTGGGCGCGGTCGTCGAGAGCGCCGACCTGCTGCAGATCGGCGCCCGCAACATGCAGAACTTCTCCCTGCTGGAAGCGGTGGGCGACGTGCGCAAGCCCGTCCTGCTCAAGCGGGGGATGTCGTCGACGATCAAGGAGCTGCTCATGGCCGCCGAGTACATCGTCTCGCGCGGCAACAAGCAGGTGATCCTCTGCGAGCGGGGAATCCGCACCTTCGAGACCATGACGCGCAACACCCTCGATCTGAACGCCGTTCCCGTCCTCAAGCGCGAGTCGCACCTGCCGGTGGTAGTCGACCCTTCGCACGGCATCGGCATCCGCAGCGCCGTGCTGCCGATGGCGCGCGCGGCGGTCGCCTGCGGGGCCGACGGGCTGATCATCGAGGTCCATCCCGATCCGGACCGCGCACTCAGCGACGGCATGCAATCGCTCAATCTTCCCTCGTTCGAGAAGCTGATGCGCGAGGTGGAGAAAATCGCCTCCGCGATGGGCCGCTCCCTGTACCGGGTGGCGCGCGCGTGAACGCGCGCATCTGGCCGCTGCGCAAGCCGCTGCACGCCGAAGGCGTCCGCGTCCCGGGCGACAAGAGCATCTCGCACCGCGCCCTGATCTTCGCGGCGCTGGCTGAGGGCGAGAGCCGCATGGCGGGACTGGCCCCAGGCGGCGACGTGCGATCGACGGCGCGCTGTCTCGCCCAGCTTGGTGTCCCGGTGCTGCGAGGAGACGGCACGCCGTGGGCAGAGAAGGCCCCGCCGCAGCGACCGCCCCGGAGCCCGGCGCTCCCGGAGCGCGATCCCGACATGCAGGCCGACGACGCCATCGTTCTCGGCCACGGACTCTCGGGTCTGCGGGAACCGAGCGAGCGCCTCGACTGTGGCAACTCCGGCACGACGATCCGCCTTCTCACCGGAGTGATTGCCGGCGCGGGTATCGAGGCGACACTGACCGGCGACGAATCGCTGTCGCGCCGGCCGATGGAGAGGGTCGCAAAGCCACTCCGGCAGCTCGGAGCGGAGATCGAGACGACGCACGGCAAGCCGCCCATGATCGTGCGGCGCGGCCATCCGCTGCGCGCCGCGGCCATCGCCTCCGACGTCGCCAGCGCGCAGGTGAAGAGCTCCGTCCTGCTGGCCGGCCTGTTTGCGGAAGGGGAGACGAGCTTCACCGAGCCGGGGAAGAGCCGCGACCACACCGAGCGTCTCCTGCGGACGATGGGCGCGGCGGTCGTGCAGCGCGGCACCACGGTCGCGGTGCGCGGCCCCGCGAAGCTGCGCGGCTTCGCTCTCGACGTTCCCGGAGACCTCAGCTCGGCCGCGTTCCTGATCGGCGCCGCATTGACCGCTCCCGAAGGCAGTACCCTCACCCTGGAACACGTCGGCGTGAATCCGACGCGCGCGGGTTTTCTGGATGCGCTGGCGATGTTCGGCGCCCGCATCCAGCTCGAGCTCGGCCAGTCGGGCGGTCCCGAGCCGGTGGCGAAGCTGACAGTCTCCGCCCAGAAGCTCCGCGGGACGCAGCTCGACGGCGATCTGGTTCTTCGCGCCATCGACGAAGTGCCGATCCTCGCGGTGCTCGGCGCTCTCGCCGAGGGCGAGACGGTCATCCGGGGCGCGCAGGAGCTGCGGGTCAAGGAATCGGATCGGATCGCCCAGATGGCCGCCGGTCTCCGCGGCATGGGCGCGCGCGTCGAGGAGCTTCCCGACGGCCTGCGCATCCAGGGCGGCGCCCTGCACGGCGGCGCCGCCATCGACTCCGCGATGGACCACCGCATCGCGCTGGCGTTCTCGGTCGCGTCGCTGGCGGCGGGTGAGGCGTGCTGCATCTCCGGCGCCGAATGGTCGGACATCTCGTTCCCCGGGTTCTACGCCCTCTTGCGCAGGCTCGGCGCGGAGGTGGAGATCTCCCCCTGATGCGCGCACTGTACGTCCTGCTCGGCGATCCCGTCGCCCACTCCCGTTCGCCGGC
Organism: Deltaproteobacteria bacterium; assembly: GCA_005879535.1. NCBI lineage: Bacteria > Pseudomonadati > Myxococcota > Myxococcia > Deltaproteobacteria bacterium. The sequence continues at coordinate 13,885 of VBKI01000039.1, forward strand.
GATCCATGCCCGCGCCTTCCAGCTCCTCGGCCTCGACGCGGTGTACGCGCCTTGCCGGGTTACGGACGCGCCGGCGGCAGTGCGCGCCTTGCGGGCGCTCGGCATCGCCGGAGCGAACGTGACCGTCCCGCACAAGCAGGCGGTCATCGCGTCTCTCGAGCGGCTCGACGACGCGGCGAAGCGCATCGGCGCCGTCAGCTGCATCGTCAACCACGACGGCGTTCTCTCGGGCCACAACACGGATCGCGAAGGTCTTCTCCGAGCGCTGGGAAGGTTCTCCGGCGAGGCGGTCGTCCTCGGGGCGGGAGGGTCCGCGCGCGCCGTCGTCGATGCCTTGCGGCCCCATGTCGCCATCCTGAACCGGACTCCGTCCCGCGCCGAGCACCTCGCACGCGAGATGGGCGTCAGGGTTGGCACGCCGGACGCCGCCGCGCGCGCGGACCTGGTCGTGAACTGCACCACGGTGGGAATGAGCGGGGAGGAGATGCCGGTCGACCCCCGGTCGCTGCGCGGGACGGTGGTCGATCTGGCCTATTCCTCGGTCGGCGAGACCGCTCTGGTGCGCGCCGCCCGCGCGCGCGGATTGCGCGCGATCGACGGAATCGAAGTCCTCGTCCATCAGGCCATCGCATCGCTGGAGATCTGGCTCGGCAGGCCCCATCTCGTCGAGCTCGCGGCCGAGCTGCGGAAGGCGGCGCTGGCGTGACGCGGCTCCGCTTTCTCACCGCCGGCGAATCGCATGGGCCGGCCCTGGTCGGGATCCTCGACGGGCTTCCCGCCGGCCTCGACTTGCTGGCGGAGCACATCGAGCGCGACCTGCAGCGTCGCAAGCTCGGATACGGACGCGGCGGCCGGATGGCCATCGAGCCGGAGAAGCCGCGGATCCTTGCCGGCGTGCGGCATGGGAAGACGCTCGGATCGCCGCTGGCGCTCCTGATCGAGAACGCCGACCACCCCAAGGCCTGGTCCGACCGGATGGCCGTCGAACCAGTGGCCGATCCGGGCAAGCTCGTCTCGTTGCCCCGGCCCGGCCACGCGGACCTCACGGGTTCGATCAAGTTCGGCTACCGCGACCTGCGCAACTCGCTCGAGCGCGCCAGCGCCCGCGAGACTGCGATGCGCGTCGGCCTTGCCGCGGCCGCCCGGCGACTGCTCGACGAGCTCGACGTCCGTGTCGGCTCCTGGGTCACCTCCATCGGGTCGGCTCGCGCTCGCGACGTGTCGGGACTCGAAGGGATGGAAGACGCCGAGGCGCTCGCGCTGAAAGCGGATGCATCGGCGGTGCGCTGCCTCGACCGCGAGGTGGAGGAAGCGTTTCGCGAGCAGATCGAGGAAGCGCGCGCGCGCCGCGACACGGTGGGCGGCACGTTCGAGGTGCGGGTGACAGGGCTCGTTCCCGGTCTCGGCAGCTACACGCAGGCCGATCTGCGCCTGGATGGCCTGCTCGCGCGGGCGTTGGCTTCGATTCCGGCGATCAAGGCGGTAGAGCTGGGCGACGGTTGGCGCGCCGCGGAGCTGTTCGGCTCGCAGGTGCACGATCCGATGGGCCGCGCCGGAGCCGGCATCACCCGCGACACCAACCACGCCGGCGGCCTCGAAGGCGGCGTCACCAACGGCGAGCCGCTGGTTGCGCGCGCCGCGATGAAACCCATCGCCACCGTGCCCGCCGCGCTCCGCAGCGTCGATCTGCTCACCGGCGAAGCGGACGCGGCGCACGTCGAGCGCAGCGACACCTGCGCGGTGCCCGCGGCGGCAGTCGTCGGGGAGGCCGTGGTGGCGCTCTGCATGGCGGACGCACTCCTCACCAAGCTGGGCGGCGACTCGATGGACGAGCTGTACGCGGCGCTGCGACTCGCTTGGCGGCGCGCGCGACCGCTCGCCGGCCACGTCTGGCTGTGCGGCCTGCCCGGCGCGGGGAAGACCACGCTGGCGCCGCTCCTGGCTTCGGCCCTGGGACTTCCGTTCGTGGAGATCGATTCCGTCGTGGAGCGCGCTGCCGGCAAGTCCGTGCCGGAGCTGTTCGCGTCCGAAGGCGAGGCCGGGTTCCGCCACCGGGAGACGGAGGCGGTCCGCGTCGCAGCGCGCGGGCCACGCAGCGTGATTTCGCTTGGCGGGGGCGCCGTCGGGTCGCGCGCCGTGCGGTTGGCGGTGCGGAAGACGGGACACCTGCTCTGGCTGCGCGCGCCGGTGCCGCTGTGCGCGGAGCGCGCGGCGACAGGCCGGCCGCTGCTCGCAGGAAACCCGGCGGCGCGGCTGGCGGAGCTTGCAGCCGCACGCGAGCCGCTCTATGCGCGGCTCGCCGACGGCATTCTCGACGTGGTTCCGGGCGCCTCTCCTCAGCAGATTTCCGCCCAGGCAGCCGCGGTGATCTCCGCGCTGGAGGCGCAGCGTGCCCACCATTGAGGTCCGCTTCGCATCGGGGGCGCGCACCGACTGCGTGATCGAGCCGGGTGCGCTGGAGCAGCTGCCTGCGCTCTGCACCAACGCCGGGCTGGCAGGGACCACGGGTCTCCTCTGCGACGCCCGGCTGCTCTCGCTCCATGGCGAGGCGATGCACGTCCTCGGCGCGCACTTCGGCGAGGCTCTGCCCCGAGCGGTCGCCGAGTCGACCAAGACGCTCGCCGAGGTCGAGGCGATGTGCGAGGCGCTCTCCGCGCGCGGCGTTGGACGCGACGGATACGTCGTCGCGATCGGCGGCGGCGTGCTGACGGACCTCGCCGGGCTGGCCGCTGCGCTGTACCTGCGAGGCGTGCCGTGGGTGAGCGTTCCGTCGACCTTGCTCGCGCAGGTCGATGCAGGCCTTGGCGGGAAGACAGGAGCGAACCTGCGAGCGGGAAAAAACCTCGTCGGCGCGTTCCACCAGCCGCGTCTGGTCGTGTGCGACCCCCTGCTGCTCGCGACCTTGCCGGAGCGCGAGCGCTGGAGCGGTCTCGCGGAAGTGGTGAAATGCGCGCTGCTGGAAGGAGGAGATCTGCTCGCACGCTGCGAACGCGACCTGGAGCGCGCCGCATCCGGTGATGCCGGCGCTCTGACTCCGCTGATCGAGGGGGCGGTCCGGCTCAAGGCGCGCATCGTCGCCGACGACGAGCGCGAGGGCGGGCAACGCGCGTTCCTCAATCTCGGCCATACGGTCGGCCATGCGCTGGAGGCTGCGACGGGGTATGCGCATTTCACGCATGGGGAGGCCGTGGCGCTGGGGTTGCGCGGGACGCTGGCCCTCAGCGACGGGATGCCCGAGCGCGACCGGGCCCTGCGCCTGGTCGAGCGGCTGCGCGTGGACGCCGGCCGCGCCCTGGATCCACGGCAGCGGGAAGCGGCATTGCACGCGATGACTCGCGACAAGAAATCCCGCCGGGGGTCGGTGCATTTCGTCGTCCTGGAGCGGATCGGAACGCCAAGGCTTCGCGAAGCGAGTACCGCAGACTGCGGCCGGGCGCTCGCAGCCGCTCTCGCGTAGACTCCGCGCGGATGAACATCCTCCTGCTCAACGGCCCGAATCTGAACCTCCTCGGCGAGCGCGAGCCCGGGATCTACGGGAAGACCACGCTCGCGGAGCTGGAAGAGATGGTGACGGCGCGGGCGAAAGAGCTCGGGCACGATGTGCGCGCGGTCCAGTCCAACCACGAAGGGGCATTGATCGACGAGCTGCACCAGCAGCGGCGCTGGGCCGGCGGAGTGATCTTCAATCCGGGCGCATACACGCACACCTCCTATGCGCTGCGCGACGCCATCGCGGCCACGGGGCTCCGCGTGGTGGAGGTGCATCTGTCGGACATCGCCAAGCGCGAGGCGTGGCGGCGCGTGAGCGTGATCGAGGAAGTCTGCGCCCACCGCATCGTCGGCAAGGGCGCCGCCGGATATCTCGAAGCGCTGGAGTGGCTCGTCCGGTGAGGATTGCCTACCACTGCGAGGACGTGGTCGGCGCGCGCATGGCCGGCCCCGGGATCCGGGCAGTCGAGCTGTCGCGCAGGCTCGCCGCGCGCCATCAGGTCACCCTCGTCGCCGAGGGCGCCGGCGAGCTCGCGGACGAGCCCTTCCGCACCTCCCGCGACCTCGGCGCCGTCCTTCGAGATTCCGACGCGTTCATCGCACAGGGCTTCGGATTTCCGCTGCCGCACCTGCTCCGGTTCAGCGGGCGCCTGGTGCTCGACCTGTACGATCCGGTGCAGCTCGAGCATCTCGCGCGCATCGGGTCTACGCCGACCGCGGAGCAGATCGTGGAAGTCGGGTACGTGCGACGGCGGCTCCAGTACCTGATCCGCCGCGCTGACCACGTGCTCTGCGCTTCCCTCCCGCAGCGCGCGCATTGGCTCGGTTGGATGGGGGCATCGGGCCGCCTCTCGCCGCAGGCGCTCGCGGCCGATCCGGAAGCGTCCCGGCTGATCGCCATCGTTCCGTTCGGCGTGCCGGAGACGCCGCCGCGAAAAGGGAGCTCGCCGCTGCGTCACGCGATCCAGGCTGCGCCAGACGATCGCATCGCGCTCTGGGCGGGAGGCCTGTGGGACTGGATGGATCCTGCGCTGGCCGTCCGGGCAACAGCGATCGCCCAGCGGGGGGTACCGCGCCTGAAGCTCGCGCTGCTTGCGGGACAGCGACCCGGAAAAGCGGCCCCTCCCATGCGGGCGGCGGCCGACGAGGCGCGCTCCGCGGCGGGGCCCGGTGTGCATTTCGTGGATGCGTGGGTTCCGTACGAGGAGCGGGGTGCGTGGCTCCTCGACGCAGACCTCGCTGTCTCCGCGCACAAGCCGTCGCTGGAGGCAGAGCTGGCGTTCCGTACGCGGCTCCTCGACTGCCTCTGGACGGCGCTGCCGGCCGCGTGCACCGCTGGCGACGTGCTGGCGACGGAAGGCGAGCATGACGGCTGGGCCCGGACGTCGGCCCCGGGCGACGCGGAGGCGCTCGCGAACGCCATCGTCGCGCTCTGCGACCCTGCAGCAAACGAGAAAGCGCGCGCCGCGGCGGCCCGAGGTGCGAAAGGGCGCACCTGGCAACGCTCGGCCGACGTGGTGCTTGGCCTCCTCGAGGGGCCCGCCCCGGAACGCCCCCGCATCCTCGACCGGCAGACTCCCGCGGTCGCAGCGGTCTTCGCGCGCAAGGCGCTGAAGAAGCTCCTTCGCTAGAGCTAAAGCGCTGCCCGGAGCGAGCGGATCAAGCCCGCGGCAGCGTCCACGCCACGCTCGTGATGCAGCGCGACCAGCGCGGATCCGATCACGACTGCGTCGGTCTTCCCCTTCAGCGCGGCCGCCTGCTCAGGTCGCGAGATACCGAATCCGACTGCGACCGGCGCCGGCGAGATCGACCGCAGCTCCGCCAGACGCACTTCCAGATCTTCCGGCAACGCGGTGCGCGCACCGGTCACGCCGGTGACGCTGACGTAGTACAAGAAACCGCGCGCGGTCCGCGCGATTTGCGCCGCGCGCTCTCGCGGAGTGGTCGGCGCGACCAGCGGCACCAGGTCCAGGCCTTCGGCGCCGAGATCGTCTCGCAGCGGCTGGGCTTCCTCCAGCGGCAGGTCGGGCACGATCGCCCCGCAGAGCCCGGCTTCGCGCAGCGCCCTGGCGAACGATCGGGAACCCATCGACTCGATCGGGTTCATGTACCCCATCGCGACAACCGGAGCGCGCAGGCGCAGGCGGGAAGCCATCGAGAGCAGATCGCGCAGCGTCGTCTTCGCGGCGATGGCGCGCGTGGCCGCCGCCTGCAGCACGGGACCATCGGCAATGGGGTCGGAGAACGGCAGGCCGAGCTCGATGACGTCGGCACCTGCAGCGTCGATGGCGGTCAAGAGAGCAGCAGTATTCCCGTCTCCGCCCATCGCATAGGCGACGAGCGCCGTCCGGCCTTCTGCGCGCGCCGCTGCGAACGCGTCGGAGAGGCGGCTCATTTCAGCGCCTCGAGAACGGTGCCAAGATCCTTGTCGCCGCGCCCGGAGAGGTTCACGACCAGGAGATCGCCGCGGACTCTGGGCAGCGCGGCGATGGCGTGCGCCGATTCGAGCGCGCAGAGGATCCCCTCGCTGCGCGCGAGCGTCTGGAACGCCTGCAGCGCCTCTTCGTCGGTCGCGGAGAGCACCGTGAGCCGCCCCTGGTCCCGCAGATGGGAGAGCTCGGGACCGACCCCGGGGTAATCGAGGCCGGCGCTGATCGAGTGCGCCTCGGCAATCTGGCCGTCCTCTGTCTGAAGAACGTACGAACGCGAGCCGTGCAACACCCCGGGCCGGCCCTTGGCGAGAGAAGCACCGTGCTTGCCGCTCTCCAGCCCGAGGCCTGCCGCCTCGACGCCGTAAAGTGCGACGGAGGGTTCACGCACGAATCGGTGCAGCGCACCGATGGCATTCGATCCGCCGCCCACGCAGGCGACGACCGCGTCGGGAAGACGCCCTTCGGCGCTCACGATCTGCTCCGCGATTTCCTCGCCGATGATCTTCTGCAGCTCCCGCACCATCAGCGGATAGGGATGCGGACCTGCGGCGCTCCCGATGCAGTAGTAAGTCGTCCGGACGTTCGTGACCCAGTCGCGGATCGCCTCGTTCATCGCGTCCTTCAGCGTCCGCGATCCGGCATCCACGCTGCGCACTTCCGCGCCCAGCAGCTTCATGCGGACGACGTTCGGGCTCTGGCGCCGGACGTCCTCGGTCCCCATGTAGACGATGCATGTAAGGCCGAGCAGCGCGCAGACCGTGGCCGTGGCCACGCCGTGCTGTCCGGCGCCGGTCTCGGCAATGACGCGCCGCTTGCCCATGCGCTCGGCCAGGAGCGCCTGCCCGAGGGTGTTGTTCAGCTTGTGTGCGCCCGTATGGAGGAGGTCTTCGCGCTTGAGGTAGACCCGCGCGCGCAACGAGAGCGTCTTCGCCAGGCCGTCGGCGCGGAACAGCGGCGTCGGCCGGCCGGCGTACGTGCGCAACAGCCGCGTCAGCTCCTCCCGATAGTCGGCATCGGCTCGCGCCGCCGTCCAGGCCCGCTCCAGCTCGTCCAGCGCCGGGATCAGCGTCTCGGGAACGAAGCGGCCGCCGTACGCCCCGAAGCGGCCGCGGCCATCGGGCGGCGCGATGGTTTGCTCCGCGAGGATCGGCGGCATCTCCTTCATCTCGACGCACCTCGCGCGGCGCGCACGAACGCGCGCACCCTCTCCGGATCCTTGAACCCTCGAGGTCCTTCGATTCCGCCCGCGACGTCGACGCCCGAAGGGCGTGCCTCGGCGATCGCCTGGGCGACGTTTTCCGGCGTGAGCCCTCCGGCGACGAAGAGCTCGCCGTCGTGGATCTGGCGCGCTTTCTCCGCCAGCTTCCAGGGAAAGCTCTTCCCGGAGCCGCCCGCGGGACCGTCGAGGAGGATCCGGGCTGCACCCGGTCGCGGCCGCAGCGACTCCTCCGAGTCGACCTGAAGCGCCGCGTAGAGCGCAAGCGCGGTGCGCTCCGCTGGCCATTTGCCGTGGAGCTGCGCGGCCTGCAGACCGACCTCGCCTGCGATCCGAAGCACCTCGGAAAGTTCCGCGTCCAGGAACACGCCGACCAAAGGGATGCGGGCGGACAAGGCGTCGCGGATGGCCTTCGCCTCCTCCACCGTGACGTGGCGGCGGCTCCTCTCCGCGAAGACCACGCCGATCTCGTCGGCGCCCTCGCGAGCACAGAGAAGGGCGTCCGGCACGGTGCGCACGCCACAGAGCTTGATCTTCATGCGCGCACCAGCGCCCGCGTCGCCGATTCGGGATCCGCGGCGGACGAGAGCGCCTCGCCGACCAGCAGCATCGAGGCCCCGAGCGCGCGATAGCGGCGGACGTCCTCAGCGGTGCGGACACCGCTCTCCGCGACCAGTGGCGCGATTCCGCGCGCCAGCGGCGCGATCCGGCCAAAGGCGTCCGGGTAGACTTCCAGAGTCTTCAGATTCCGCGCGTTCACTCCCAACAGATCGGGCTCGCAGGCGCGCGCCATCTCCAGCTCGCTCTCCTCGTGAACCTCGAACAGCACCGCCATCCCCAGCTCGCGTGCCAGGTACCGCAGCGGCCGCAAGGTGGCGAGCGGAGCGGCGGCGGCGATGAGGAGGATGGCGTCGGCTCCGTGCGCGCGCGCCTCCCGGACCTGGAACTCGGTGACGATGAAGTCCTTGCGCAAGACCGGGAGCGCAACGGCTTCGCGCGCGGCGCGCAGATCGGCGAGCGAGCCGCCGAAGTGTGCGCGGTCGGTGAGCACCGAGATCGCCGCCGCGCCGCCGCGCTCGTACGCCGTGGCCAGCGCAGCATCCAGCCCGGGATTGATGGATCCGCTGGAGGGACTGGCGCGCTTCACTTCGGCGATCAATCCCGCGCGTGGAAAAGGCCGGAGCGCCGGCGAGGGCGAGGGCAGCGGCAACCGCTGCCGTTCGCGCGCGTCCTCGAGCGCCTGCGCCACCAGCTTCTCCAGATGGCTCATGGCGCAGCCTTCCGCGCTTGCGACGCCTGCACCAGCCGCTCCAGCCGGTCCAGTGCGGCTCCGCTGTCGATGGCGCGCTCCGCGAGGCGGACGCCGTCGGCGATGGTCTCGCAGACGCCGGCGGCCGCCAGCGCCGCTCCTCCGTTGAGCAGCGTCGCCGCCCGCTGCGGACCGTTCTCGCCGCGGAGCACGGCGCGCAGCGTCTCGGCGTTCTGCTGGGCGTCTCCGCCGCGCAATCCTTCGAGCGGAGCCCGCTGCACGCCGGCGTCCTCCGGCGACAGCTCGAACTGGCGCACCACGCCGGAGCGGACTTCGCAGACCACGGTCGGGCCGGCCGTGGAGATCTCGTCGAGCCCGCCGTACCCGTGGACCACGAAGGCGCGGTCGCATCCCAGCTCCGCCAGCGTCTTCGCCAGCACCGGGACGAGCTGCGGGGCATATACGCCGAGGAGCTGGCGGCGTGCTCCCGCGGGATTCGCCAGCGGCCCGAGCAGGTTGAAGAGCGTGCGCAGCCCGAGCTCCTTGCGCACCGGCGCGACGTGGCGCATGGCCGCGTGATGCCGCGGGGCAAAGAGGAACCCGATGCCGCACTCGTCGATGCACGCCGCGACGGCAGCCGGCGGCAGCTCCACCTCGACTCCCAGCGCGGTGAGCACGTCGGCGCTGCCGCACCGGGAGGAGACCGCACGGTTGCCGTGCTTGGCGACGCGCGCTCCTCCGGCGGCAGCGACGAACGCCGACGTGGTGGAGATGTTGAACGTGTGCGACGCGTCTCCGCCGGTCCCGCAGGTGTCGATGAGCCGATCCTGCGAGACTTCGACGCGCGTCGCCCGGGATCGCAGCGCCTGGGCGGCGCCGGCGATCTCGTCCGGCGTCTCGCCCTTCATCCGCAGCGCCACGAGCAGCGCGGCCATCTGCGACACGGGGGCGCTGCCGTCGAGCATCGCGTCCATCGCTGCCGCCGCCTGCGCGCGCGAGAGGTGAATCCCGTCGACGGCCAGCCGGATGTGCTCGCGCAGCGGCATCGTTCAAACCCTGAGGAAGTTGCCGAGGAGCGTCTGCCCGTCGGGAGTCAGGATGGACTCTGGATGGAACTGCACGCCGAAAACCGGCAGCCGCAAATGGCGAACCGCCATCACGATCCCGTCCTTCGTGCGCGCGGAGACCTTGAGCTCCCTGGGCAGGGTGCGCCCGTCGACCACCAGCGAATGATAGCGGCCAGCGTGCAGCGGCTTGGGCGCCCCGCGGAAGAGCGCGCTCCCGTCGTGCACGATCTCCTCCGCCTTTCCATGCACTGGCTCCCGCGCGCGCACGACCTTTCCCCCGAAGGCCTGTCCGATGCTCTGATGCCCCAGGCAGACGCCGAGGATGGGGACCGCGCGCTGCGGCCGCGCAAAGCCGTTCAGCCCACAGGCGCGGGAGATGAGCTCCAGGCACACTCCCGCCTCGTTCGGAGTGCACGGTCCGGGCGACAGCACCAGCCGCTCCGGGCGGCGCCGAAGAATCTCCGCGGCGCTCGCGGCGTCGTTGCGCAGCACGTCCACGGAGGCGCCCAACTCGCCGAGGCGCTGCACCAGATTGAAGGTGAACGAGTCGTAGTTGTCGATGACCAGGACCCGCGGCTTCATGCAACCGCCTTTCCCGCCACCGCTCCGTACGCTGCGCCGACCGATGCTCGCACCTTGGCCAGCACCTCGCGCCACTCAGCGGCCGGGTCGCTGGCCGCGACGATCCCTGCGCCGGCCTGCGCGAAGAGGCGGCCCTGGCTGCGGAACAAGGTCCGGATGGCAATCGCGAGCTGGACGTCTCCTGCCCCGGAGAACCAACCGACCGCGCCTCCGTATGGACCGCGCTGGACGCCTTCCAGCTCGTCGACGATTTCCATCGCCCGGATCTTCGGCGCACCCGACAGCGTTCCGGCCGGGAATGCCGCAGCGAACGCGTCGACGGCGCCGAGCCCCGGCTTCAACGTGCCGCTCACCTCGCTGGTCATGTGCATCACGTGGCTGAACCGCTCCGTCTCCATCAGCCGCTCGACCTTCACCGAGCCGATGCGCGCCACGCGGCCGACGTCGTTGCGCCC